>NZ_JAQIBB010000042.1:0-40730 GCF_027920745.1 Gallibacterium faecale
TTAATGTGCCTTTATTTATTATATCTAAGTAAGTTATACCGCACCTATTGCATTTGGTAATGCAAGAGATATAGCTGGAATATAGGTTACAGCGAGGAGGAATGCCAACATCAATAACAACCAAGGTGTAGCTGCTTTGATAACTTGTGGTAATGATAATCCTGTAATCGCTGAAGAAACGAACAAGTTAAGTCCAACTGGTGGGGTAATCATACCAATTTCCATATTTACAACCATAATGATACCTAGGTGAATTGGATCAATTCCGAGTTGAGTTGCAATAGGGAATAAAATTGGTACTAAAATTAAGATAATTGCAGAGGGTTCCATAAATGCACCAGCAATCAACAGAACGATATTAACCACAATTAAGAATTGCCAGCCTTGGAGATTCATTTCTGTCACAAGTTGGGTAAGTTGTTGTGGAATTTGTTCAGTGGTGAGTACATGCGCAAATAACATTGCATTGGCAATGATGAACATCAACATGATACTTAACTTACCTGCTTCGAGAAGCACTTTTGGACACTCTTTTAATTTGATGTCTTTATAGATAAACACAGAAACAAAGAATGAATAGACAGCTGCAACGGCAGCAGCTTCAGTCGGTGTAAATGCACCACTATAAATACCACCAAGAATAATGACCATGAGGATTAATCCCCACAATGCTTTTCTGGCAGCTCTGAACCACTCTCTTACACTCGCTCTTGGTAAAGCAGGCAGATTTTTTAGTCGAGCAACAATATAGATAGCAACCATTAAGACCACACCAAGGAGTAATCCCGGTACAACCCCAGCCATAAATAACCGTCCTACGGAAGATTCCGTTGCTGCGGCATAAACCACCATAACTACAGATGGTGGAATTAAGATACCTAATGTTCCTGCATTACATACGATACCAGTACCAAATTCAACCGGATAACCAGATCTTACCATCCCAGCAATTGCGATCGAACCTACAGCCGCTACAGTAGCGGGACTTGAACCTGATAGTGCAGCGAAAAGCATACAGGAGAGAACAGAGGCAATGGCTAGACCACCGCGAATATGTCCAACGGTTGCATTAGCAAAATCAATTAAACGGCGAGCTACACCGCCAGTTGTCATAAATGCACCCGCAAGGAGGAAGAATGGAATCGCTAATAAAGTATAGTGTTCTGAGGTTTCAAAAAGTTTTATTGCCACAGAGCTAATAGAGTCTTGGCTGAATAAAATAATTACTAAAGAACCCGATAATCCCAATGCAACGGCAATTGGTACGCCGATAAACATTAAGAAGAATAAACATGCAAACAAGAAAATAATAGTCATAGATTACTCCTTATGTTCTTCTTCAGAATCTTGTAGTTTGACGGCGTCTTTCGCTTCATCAGCTAAACCGAGATCATTTTGTTTACCTTGTAATAAGCGAACAAAAATTTCGATGAAACGGGCAAATATCATGAAGTAACCGATAGGAATAATCATACTGAGATGCCATAGTTGGATACCGAAATGTTGTAAATCCTCTGCACCTACATTCGCAATAAGTAATGCTGTTACCCAGTCGATGCTTGCTACCATAATGATGCCTGTATAAATTAAACAGGTAAGACAAGCGAAAATACTGATGTATCGTTGAGTGGGTGTAGAGAATTTTTTAACGATAGCATCAATTCCAATATGACCCGCTGTACGCACTCCATAGGAAGCGCCAAAAAAGATTAACATTGCAAAGAATAATTTTGTTAAAGCAACACTCCATGTCATTTCTTGAGCAATTGTCATTGAGAATGTTGCGATAGGAATACAGATAGATTCGAGGCTTGGGTAGGCATCCGCTAAGTCAAAGAAAGGCGTATAAAGATTGTTAAACATGACATAAACGAATGTGACCAAGGTCATTAACGCTAGGGAAAATGCAATCATGAACTCCTCGAGTTTTCCCCAGAGGTAATTAAATTGTTGCATAGATGCTCCTTACAAACTTGAGCAGAGAAAGTGCGGTAGCTTGTACCGCACTTACGTTTTACAGACTATTTTTTGTTAGATTCTTCGGCAGCTTTGATTAAATCAGCACCGATTTTATCTTCAAATTTTTTCCAGACAGGGCGCATTGCATCACGCCATTCTTTTCTTTGTTCTGGTGTTAAAGTAATGATTTCAGTTGTTTTTGCATCAAGAATACGTTGTTTATCAGCAAGGTTGAATTCATGTGATTTTTTGTTCACATCATCACTGACAACATCCATTACTTCCATCAAACCTTTACGTACATCATCTGGTAAACCGTCCCAGAATTTACTGTTTACGATAACCATATAAGAAAGTAAGCCGTGGTTAGATTCAGTAATGTATTTTTGTACTTCATTGATTTTTTGTGAATAGATGTTTGAGTATGGGTTTTCAGCACCATTTACTACACCAGTTTGTAAGCCTTGATACATTTCACCGAACGCCATTTTACGAGGTACAGCATTAAGTTGTTTAAATTGAGCATCAAGTACTTCAGAGTTTTGTACACGGAATTTCAAACCACGAGCATCTTTAGGTAAGACAAGTTTTTTATTTGCTGAAAGTTGTTTAAGGTCATTGTTCCAGTAACCTAAACCAATGATACCTTTATCTTTCATACTATTAAGTAAGCTTTTACCTGCATCACTTTTTTCGAAACGTTGTACAGCTTCGATGTCATCAAATAGGAATGGCAAATCGAATAATTGAATTTTTGGTGTGTATTTATCGAATTTAGCTAAAGATGGTGCAAGCATTTGTACGTTATTTAATAACAATGCTTCCATTTCTTTTCCATCCCCATAAAGAGATGAGTTTGAATAAACTTCAACTTTTACTTTACCTGGGAATTTTTCTTCAACTAATTTTTTAAATAATAAAGCACCTTGACCTTTTGGTGTATCATCTGCAACAACGTGAGAGAATTTAATCACAATTGGGTCAGCAGCTAATGCGCTTCCAGAGAAAATTGCTCCGAATGCAGCAACAGTAGCAAGAACTTTAAACATAGTTTTTTTCATAAGCAGATCCTCTAATTTATATGAGTGAGTTTGTGTATGCACAAATAAGATTATTTAAATGCTAAATTTTAGTAAAGCGGATTTTTTTAAAAAGTTGATCTCATTCTCAAAAATTTAATAGAAATTTAATAAAACCGTTTAAAAATAAAGCATAAGCATAGAGAAAAGCTTTTTTGAGCATGTAAAGAGATATAACTCTTTGGTGGTAATTTTTTTTTATGGTTAGGAAGAGAATCATTGCTGTAATAGTTAGCTGGCGTTGTTTCTGTAATGAAAGGATGAAGAAGATGATACGTAAATAGTTATTTTTGAGAGTAAGTAATCAGCAACATGAATTTGTTAATAAAAAGAGGAGAAAATGGTTGAGATACATTATGTATATAAGAATGTATCTCAACTAAATAATTAGTGGCAAGATTTCTGATTTGATTGGGTTCCACAACGACAACAATCGCCACAAGCATTTCCTTTAGCTCGTTTTTGTTTAAAGTTATAAAACAAATAAGCTACAGCACCAATAAATAAGAAGGCAACAATAAGATATTGGATCATAAACCGGCTCCTAATGCGAGGTGATAAACGATATAGGCAAACAGATATGCCAATAGTGAGAGATATAGGGTAATTAGTAAGGTTTTTGTGGTTGATTTAGTTTCTCGTTTGATCACAGCAAGCGTAGCCATACACATTGGTGCGTAGACATACCAAGCTAAGAACGATAATGCAGTAGGTAGTCCCCAACTTTGATTAATTAGTGGAATCAAAAATTGTTGGGCTGCTTCTTCAGAAACTGAGCCGACCGCATAAACTGTACCAAGCGCTGCAACTACCACCTCTCTTGCCGCAATACCCGGCACCATAGCGATACACATTTCCCAAGTAAAGCCAATTGGGCGGAAAATTGGTTCAAGGAAATGCCCTAAGGTACCAGCAAAGCTATAATCAATTGCCGGTCCAGTTGCTTGTTCTGGTGCAGAAGGAAAACTGACTAATACCCAAAGAACGATGCTTAAGGCAAAAATAATTGTACCGGCACGTTTCAGAAAGGCACTAACTCGTTCCCATAGTGTGACTAAAATATGTTTAAAGTTTGGCATCCGATAAGTTGGTAATTCCATTAATAATGGGAACTGTTGTACTTTTCCTTTATGTTTGGCGAAGAGTTTTAAAACAAAAGCAATGAATCCCGCTGAAATAACACCGATCGTATAGAGTGCAAAAAGCGTAAGCCCTTGTAAGTTAAAAATTCCCCATACTTGTCGATCAGGAATAACCGCAGCAATAATTAAAGCATAGACGGGTAAACGAGCTGAACAAGTAAGTAACGGTGCAATGGCAATTGTTACTAAACGTTCACGAGGATCGGTAATCGTTCTTGCTGACATAATTGCCGGAACTGCACACGCAAATCCAGATAATAAAGGAATAAATGAACGACCAGATAATCCACTTTTTGCTAGAAAACTATCCAGTAAATAAGCTCCACGAGGGAGATAACCTGAATCCTCTAAAACTAACAACAAAGCAAATAAAATCGTAATTTGTGGTAGGAAAACCAATACGCTACTGATTCCAGCAATGACCCCATCAACCAACAGATCCCGAACAATGCCTTCCGGTAATACTGTGGTTACCCATTCAGCTAACCAACCAAATCCAGCTTCAATCAGATCCATAAAAGGCGCGGCCCAAGTATATACAGCCTGGAACATCAGTAACATCACAATAATAAGAGTGAGTAATCCCCAGACAGGATGTAAGAAAATATGATCTAAAGTTTGATGCCAGCGAGGTAATGAATTTACATTTTGTACACTCTCAGCAAGGATATGATCTACTTGTTGGAATAATAATTCACTGTCTAGATTATCGGTAATTTGTTCTAACTCGGCTGTTGTTTTTTGCGTTGGTGTAACGGTTTGCATTAATGTTTCAACAGCAGTTTTGACGTTTTCTAACCCTTGTTTACTAACAGCAATGGTACTAATTACAGGTACTCCAAGGAGTTGAGTCATTTTTTTTGTATCAATTTTTAAACCACGAGCAGTTGCTACATCATATAAGTTGATCGAGATAATCATCGGCAAACCAAGTGATTTAAGTTCTAGTGCCATACGTAATGTCATACGTAGATTAGTGGCATCAGCGACCGCAATAATAGCATCTGGAATTTTCCCAAGATGACCAAGCAATACATTACGGGAAACTTCTTCATCAGGGCTGGTGGTATGCAGGCTATAAGTACCTGGTAAGTCTAAAATAGTGATATTAGGATGGCCCAGTAGCATACCTTCACGTCTATCTACTGTAACACCAGGATAGTTAGCGATACGAGCATTAGAACCGGTTAAGGCATTAAATAAAACGGTTTTTCCACAATTCGGTGGGCCAATTAAGGCAAAATTAAGATGATTTGACATAACAACAAATTATTTTAAGTAACACAGTATTTTTTCAGCTTCCGCTTTGCGTAAAGAAAATTGTGAATGGTTATCAAGTCGTACTACATAAGACCCTTTCCCGAGAAATCCTTTTGCAATGATAGTAACAGGACGATGAGAGGAAAAGCCAAGATCTGCTAAGCGACGGCTAACAGAACGATCTTGTGAACCAAACACTGGATTATCGATAATATCTTTAATATAAGCTTGTTGATGTTTAGCTAACTGATGAAGAGGATAAACAGACATAGTAATAATTTCCTAACTTCTTTCTGGTGAATCTTATTTTAAATCTAAATAAGAAATATTCCTAATATTGATAACGGGAAGTAATTCTAGCGGATAATCTGCGGATATTGTTTGATATATATCAAGTTAATTTAGGGGAGAGGAGGAGAAAAAAAGGATAAAAACGCACTAAAAATAGAAGAGGAGGAGGTGGCGTTTTTATCCTAAAAGGTGGAAATCAGTATTCCCATTTATCGGGATCGATGCCTTTTTCACGCATTAATACTTTAGCATCTTCAGGAATTTCATCATGTCTGTCTTTTAGAAGATCTTCATCTGTTGGCAAAGGCTGACCAGTAAATGCGTGTAAAAATGCTTCACAAAGTAATTCACTATTGGTTGCGTGGCGGAGGTTTCGAATCTGACGGCGGGTGCGTTCATTAGTTAAAATTTCCAAAACTTTAATTGGAATTGACACAGTAATTTTTTTTACCTGCTCACTTTTTTTGCCATGTTCTGCATAAGGACTGATATATTTGCCATCCCAGTCAGCCATAATGTATTTCCTCTAAATTCCACACAATGTGTAGTATTTTAATCAAAATTACCTATGATGACAATCTAGCCTTAAAGACATCTAGATTTCTTTTTCATTAAATTTTGTTGTGCTGCGTTGTAATAGGATTGTGTTAGAATACGCAGCGTTTCTGTATATCGCCATTGGAAGGAGGTTAAGGATGCAGACAGTTTCTCGTTATCAAGTGCATAAGTTTGGTGGCAGCAGTTTAGCTAATGTGGATTGTATCCGAGGTGTTGCCTCAATCATTCAAAATTATAGTAAAGAAACTGATGTAATTGTGATCTCGGCGATAGGTAAAACTACAAATTTATTAATCGAATGGGTTGAAGCGTCACGTACAGATACAGTGAGTGCTAATCGTATTTTACAGAATTTGCGCCATCAATATCTCTCTTTAGTGAATAGTCTATTAAATCACCCAGAAGAAGTCGCACAATCTTTCGTTGATGATACCCTCTACCTTTCCTCGTTATTAGATAAGCCATTTAGTGAAGCAATTTATGCAGAAGTGGTCGGGCATGGTGAGATTTGGTCAACACGTTTAGTCACGGCTTATTTAAACCAACAAGGTATTCCAGCAGTATTTGTTGATGCAAGAGATTTTATGGTGGCAGAACGTACTGTATTACCTAAAGTCCGTGTTGCGCCAAGTAAACGACGTTTACAGCCTATTTTAGAGGCTTATCCAGATAAACGTTTAGTTATTACCGGGTTTATTAGTCGTAATGCAGCTGGGGAAACAGTGCTATTAGGGCGAAATGGTTCGGATTATTCTGCGACACAAATTGCAGAACTAGCAGAAATTGAAAATGTAACAATTTGGAGCGATGTGGCGGGAGTGTATTCGGCTGATCCTCGGTATGTAAAAAATGCAACTTTATTGCCATTATTGCGGTTGGATGAAGCGAATGAATTAGCGCGATTAGGTGCCCCTGTATTGCATAGCCGTACGTTACAGCCAGTGAAAGAGTGCCAATTAAAATTGCAATTACGCAGCAGCTTAAAACCAAATGAAGGGACAACACGTGTCGAGTATGTTTATTCATCTTCTGCGCAAGGTAAGATTGTGACTTTCCACAACCATATCGGTTGGATTGAGTTAGTGATTCCACAAAACCAAGTTTTGCAAAGTTGGTTGCAACGTTTTCGTGCTTGGATGCAAGAGCATCAATTAGACGCTTTAGTTGAACAATTTATTGAAAGTAGCCGTACTTTACGTTTGGTTTATACCAATGAATATATTGATACGGCATTTATGCAGTTTAAACAATTACCGTTAATCACAGATTCAATCTCTATTCGTTATGATTTAGCCTTATTGGCGATGGTTGGCGCTGGTGTATGTCAGAATTCGTTACAGATGTTACGTTTCTCGCAAATGCTAAAAACACAGCCATTAGAGTTTATGTGGCAATCTGAAGATAACATCAGTGTAGTTGCTATTTTACGTCAATCAGTAAGTCGAGAATTATTACGTAATGTGCATGATGATTTATTCAGAGCACATAAAACAGTAGGCTTAGTGGTATTAGGAAAAGGTGAGGTCGCTAAAACTTGGGTAAATCTTTTTCGCCAAGAACAAGAGAAAATTGCAGCACGCAGCCATTTTGATTTTTCTTTAATTGGGATTGTTTCTAGCCAAAAAGCGTGGCTCGATCATCAAGGCTTGCTAACCCGTATCAAAGAAAATAATTGGGATAATCAATTTGAACAGTCTGCTCGAGAGTTTGTACCTGATGAATTGATCCAGTGGATGAGTATGCATCCGTTTGATGAGTTAGTTATTTTGGATTTTACCAATAGTGATGAAGTTGCTGCGCATTATGCAGATTATGCAAAATATGGTTTCCATGTGATCAGTGCGAATAAACGTGCAGCTGCATTTGATCTTGATACATACCATCAGATTGAAGCAGCATTCTTACAATCAGGGAGTTATTGGCTGTATAACGCAACTGTGGGTGGTGGATTACCTATTAATACCACTATCCATGATTTGGTGGAAAGTGGGGATACAATCTTGTCAATTGAGGGAACATTCTCTAGTACTTTGGCTTGGTTGTTCTATCAATATGATGGGTCGGTGCCTTTTTCTATGTTGTTAGAACAAGCATGGCAACAAAGGATGACTGAACGAGATCCTCGAGAAGATTTATGTGGATTAGATGCGTTACGTAAATTATTAATTGTGGCAAGAACGGCGGGCTATGATTTGGATCGTACAGATGTCAAAGTAGAACTTTGATTCCGGAACATATGCTAGACGTACCATTAGCAGAGTTTTTTGAACAATTACACGAAATTGAGCCTTTTATTAATGAACATTATCATGATGCCAAAGAGGAACATGGCGTATTACGTTATGTAGTGCGTTTCCTTGCGAATGGACAATCAAAAATTGGCTTAGAAATTTGCTCAAGTGAAGATCCAATGGGACGTGTGCTACCGGGGGAAAATTTATTCCTGATTAGAACATTATGGTATCGCGATAATCCATTAGTGATTCATGGGCCAAGTGCTGGTGTGAAAATGACTGCGGGGGCAATCCAAGCAGATTTAAATCGCTTAGTAAAATTATTATAGAAAGCGAAAGGATACACCTTGAGCAAGTATAGATAACTTGTTAAAATTTCGCTCGGTTTCAAGAGCAAACTTGAAACCGAGTTCGGATGAAGGTAGCTGGAGAGTAGAGAATTAACTCTACGCCGACGAGGTAAACTCTTTCAGGCGCTGTTTACAGCATGGACTGTTACTGGACGAACCCTTGGAGAGATCCGTAATAAACGGACGCCGAAGGCGCAAAAAAATCTTTGATTTTTGAAACGCTCAGGCAAAAGGACAGGGGCAGGAAAGATAAAATTTCATTTCATGTTATCGCTTTTTGGCGATTTTTCTTCTTTTATTCTTTTCTACTCCTTGTATTTAGCTTTTTTATTTACGAGGAAGTCATGAGTTTCAATGAAATCTTAGCATCAATTGATAGCTTTGTTTGGGGACCACCACTCTTAATTTTATTAGGTGGAACAGGAATTTATTTTAGTTTTCGCTTAGGGTTCTTACAGATTTGGGCTTTACCGCGTGCATTACGCTATATCTTTAAAAAAGGGAATACCGGTGAAGGAGATGTATCTGCGTTTGCAGCGTTATGTACAGCACTCTCTGCAACGATTGGAACAGGGAATATTGTCGGGGTAGCTACAGCAATTCAAGCAGGTGGACCAGGGGCAATTTTCTGGATGTGGATTGTTGCTTTCTTTGGGATGTCAACAAAATATGCAGAATGTTTATTAGCGGTGAAATATCGTACCAAAGACAAAAACGGCTTTATGTCAGGCGGACCAATGTATTACATTGAACGCGGCTTAGGTATCAAATGGTTAGCTAAATTATTTGCAATCTTTGGCGTGTTGGTCGCTTTCTTTGGTATTGGAACATTCCCACAAATTAATGCAATCACTCATGCAATGAATGATACCTTTGGGGTCTCAACAGTGATTACAGCAATCGTGATGACTGTATTGGTCGCGATGATTATTCTAGGCGGAGTAAATCGTATTGCTGTGGTTTCTTCATTAATCGTGCCATTTATGGCGTTACTTTATGTAGGAACTTCAGTAGTTATTTTAGTATTGAATTGGAATCTCATTCCTGATGCGCTTGCCTTAATTATCCATAGTGCATTTAATCCAGAAGCAGCCTTAGGTGGGGTAATTGGTTTCACGGTGTTAAAAGCGATTCAATCTGGTATGGCAAGAGGTATTTTCTCCAATGAATCTGGTCTAGGTAGTGCGCCAATTGCTGCTGCTGCAGCACAGACAGAAGAGCCAGTACGCCAAGGATTAATTTCAATGACTGGTACATTCTTTGATACCATTATTATTTGTACCATGACGGGGTTAGTGATTGTATTAACAGGTGTCTGGAATAGTAATATTGAAGGAGCTGCAGTAACAAATTTAGCTTTTGCACAAGGTTTAGGTCATAGCGTTGGTGCAACGATTGTGACAATTGGCTTGTTGTTCTTTGCCTTTACCACTATTTTGGGCTGGTGTTATTACGGTGAACGCTGTTTTGTCTATCTAGCAGGGATCAAAGGGATTAAATTTTTCCGCACTTGTTTTATTTTATTAATTGCGGGTGGTGCTTTCATTAAATTAGAAATTATCTGGAGTTTAGCGGATATTGTGAATGGTTTGATGGCAATACCAAACTTAATTGCATTAATTGGATTACGTAAAGTCATTATTGAAGAGACTAAAGATTACTTTGCTCGTTTACGTGTTTCAGCGAAAGATCGAGATGAGGAGTTAGCTGAGAAGGGGTTTAGTAGTAGTTATAATTAAGTGGTGAAGTGTGTAGTATAACTAATTATGCCCTTAGACTTGTTGGTAAACTTGAAATTAATTACAAATCTTAATAAGTGTCTAGTGGGTTCCCTCTCACACTTGCCCGAATGCAAATAAGATTTTCAGGCAAAAAAAGTGATCATTTTTCGAACGGAGTGAGAAAAATCTCTGTTTTTTGCCGCTCGGAAAATCTTATTGGAATGAGGATTAGCAAGTGTGTGAGGGCGTGTTTCTTTTGCTTCGTTTTCTTTACACGAGTAAAGAAAATGAAGTCGCCCTTTAGGGCGAAACCTAAAACAATAATTAGAGAAAAATATTAATAAATAGGCTTAGTTATCAGATGAGAGTGCGTAGTAAGACTACTACGCACTTACACTATTATTTCCCAATACAAAAAGAACTAAAAATATTGCCAAGTAAATCATCTGAAGTAAATTCACCCGTGATCTCACTTAACGCATTTTGTGCCATTTTTAATTCTTCTGCCAACAACTCACCTGCATAAAATTGGGTAAGCTGAATATGCCCTAATTGTAAGTGTTCAGCCGCTTGGTTTAACGCTTCTAAATGACGGCGGCGTGCTAAGAAACCACCTTCAGTTACCGTCTGATACCCAATACTCTCCTTAAGATGATCTTTGAGTAATTGAATGCCTTGTTGGGTTTTGGCTGAGAGAGTCACTGTGGTATAGCCATTCTCAACCGAAATACCTTCAGGTTCACCACTTAAATCGGCTTTATTGCGAATAATGGTTACTGGCATTGAACTTGGTAATTTTGACATAAAGTCTGGCCAAATTTTTTCAGGTAAAGTTTCTTTAGTGGTAGTGCTATCTAGCATAAATAGCACACGATCGGCTTGTTCGATCTCTTGCCATGCACGCTCAATACCAATTCTTTCTACTTCATCAGTTGCGGCACGTAAACCAGCTGTATCAATGATGTGTAATGGCATACCATCTAAATGAATATGCTCGCGTAATACATCACGTGTTGTCCCGGCAATATCAGTGACAATGGCTGCTTCTCTACCTGCTAATGCATTGAGAAGACTTGATTTACCTGCATTTGGTCTGCCTGCAATTACAACTTTCATCCCTTCACGTAATAAGGAGCCTTGCTTGGCTTGAGCTTGTACCGTATCAACCTGTTGAATGATTTGATTTAATAGAGATTCAATTTTTCCATCGGCGAGAAAATCAATTTCTTCATCAGGAAAATCAATCGCAGCTTCGACATAAGTACGTAAATAAATGAGTTGATCGACTAACTGATGAATTTGATGCGAAAATTCGCCTTGTAATGATTTTAATGCGGAGCGTGCAGCCTGTTCAGAACTTGCATCAATTAAATCAGCAATAGCTTCTGCTTGTGCTAAGTCAATCTTATCATTTAAAAAAGCTTGTTCTGAAAATTCCCCTGGACGAGCTAAACGAACCCCATGAATTTGTAAGATACGTTTTAACAATAGATCTAAAATGACTTGCCCACCGTGCCCTTGTAATTCCAAAACATCCTCACCAGTAAAAGAGTGTGGTGCTTTAAAAAACAGTGCAATACCTTGATCTAAGGTGGTGCCATCAATATCTTTGAATGGCAAATAATCCGCCACACGTGGTTTAGGACATTTTCCTAAAACTTGTTGTGCTACTTCAGTAGCAAGTGGTCCTGAAACCCTTAAAATTCCAATACCACCTCGACCGGGTGGTGTAGCTTGAGCGACAATTGTTTCTGTTTGAATCATATTGGTTAATCAAAAAAAGAAATATAAAAAACTTAAGGCATCTCGAAAGATGCCTTAATCATTACGTTTATTTATTACGAGAATGTAAGCCTTTCTTTTCTAATCCTCGATAAATAAGTTGTTGTTGAACAATAGTAATGAGGTTTGATACCAACCAGTAAAGAACTAAGCCTGATGGGAACCATAAGAAGAAGAAAGTAAACATTACTGGCATAAAGGTCATTACTTTTTGTTGCATTGGATCCGCTACTGGAGTTGGTGACATTTTTTGTAATAAGAACATAGATGCACCCATTAACAATGGCAAAATATAATATGGATCTTGTGCAGATAAGTCTTGAATCCAGCCAAAGAATGGTGCATGACGTAATTCAACTGCTTCTAAGAATGTCCAGTATAATGCAATAAAGATTGGCATTTGCAGTAACAATGGTAAGCAGCCACCAAGTGGATTTACTTTTTCTGCTTTATATAATTCCATCATTTCTTTACTCATGCGTTGTCTATCATCACCACAACGTTCACGTAACTCCTGAATTTTTGGTTGTAACATACGCATTTTTGCCATAGAGGTATATTGCGCCTTAGTTAAAGGATAAAGAATCGCTTTAACTACGATAGTTACCCCAATAATAGCAAGACCCCAGTTTTGTACGAGACTTTGGATAAATTGTAGAAGCCAGAATAATGGTTTTGCAATAAACCAAGCCCAACCATAATCAACAGTTAAATCAAGATGAGGAGCAACTTTTTCCATCTGATCTTGAAGTTTTGGTCCTACCCAAAGTTGGCTTGTAATTGTGTCAGTAGCACCATTTGCAATAGTTGTTACTGGACCACGGTAACCGATATAAGCGAAATTGCCTTGTGTAGAACTATAAAGTTGGTTTTCTGCATCTTGATTTGGAATCCAAGCAGAAACGAAATAGTGTTGCAACATTGCAGCCCAGCCTTGTTTGGTTTTAACGGCTAGGTTTTCTTTCTTCATATCATCAAAAGAATATTTTTTATAATTGGTTTCTGATGAAGAATAAGCACCACCTAGATAGGTAGGCATTGCAATGTGACCAGTATTTTCAACTAAAGTATGTTTAAGTTGCGCATAAGGTTGTACTTGAATTGGCGAACCAGATGCATTAGTTACTTCAAAGTTTACTTTTACATCATAGCTATCACGAGAGAGTGTGAATACTTTACGATAAGTAATCCCATCTTTAACTAAGGTAAACGGTACAGCAATTTCATTTTGTCCTTCAGCAAGTGCAAAATGGTCACCTTCAACTTGATAGTTTGCACGACCAGATACAGTATCGCTACCATTAGCGCCGATTAAACCACTTTGTGCGATATAGGCAAGCTCAGGCGTATTTTTTAACAAAGAAAATGGCTGAGCTGAATGTAATTCAGCATCATATTTAAGTAATTGAGCTTCAACGATATCACCACCAAGGGTATCAATTTTTAAGCGCAATACATCATTTTCGATAGTCACAAGATGACTTTGCTGATTATTGTTTGCAGCAGTATCTTGGATAACACTTGCTGAGGCTGATGGTTGTTCAGCTTGGCTTTGTGTTTGTTCTTGTTGGTTTTGTTGAGCGAGTTGTGGATTGTTGTCAATTTCCCATTGTTGGTAGATGAGAAAAGAGATAAACAACAAAGCAATTACGAGTAAACTACGTCTTGAATCCATTATTTTTTTCTCTGTGGTTTATGATTATCAATAGGTGGCGGTACAGGATCATAGCCTGATGAACCAAAAGGATGACATTTTAATATACGCTTCACAGTTAGCCAACCCCCTTTTATCACTCCGTGTGTCTGAATTGCTTCAATCCCATATTGTGAACAGGTCGGGGTGAAACGACAGCGAGGTCCTATTAAAGGACTAATCACCAGTTGATAAAAACGAATAAAGCCAATTAAGATTTTTTTGAGAAACGTAGATGCCGTTGCCATAATTTATCCAACGCTTTATATAACAACGCATTATCTAAATTACCAATCCCTTTACGTGCAATAATAATAAAGTCGTAATTCGGTAATTGATGTTGTTGTAAGCGAAAACTCTCACGACAAACACGCTTAATCCGATTTCGTTGATTAGCACGTTTTACATATTTTTTTGCAACAGTTAAACCTAATCGGGGATGTTGAAGGGTATTAGGACGAGCAATAATAGAAATTTCAGGTAATGAAGCCCTGAATGGTTGTTGAAATACGAAGTTAAATTGAGCGGGAGTTAACAGACGTAACTCCCTTGAAAATCCTAGCTTAGACACTCGGTAATCAGCAGATTATGCACTTAAACGTGCACGACCTTTAGCACGACGACGAGCTAAAACTTGACGACCTTTTTTAGTTGCCATACGTGCACGGAAACCGTGAGTACGACTACGTTTTAATACTGAAGGTTGGAAAGTACGTTTCATTTTCTTATCTACCTAATAAATTGACGTTTTAATATTAGTAAAAGAGATAACTCAATTGGTTTGAGTTAGCATCAGTGATATTAAAACAAAAAGTTACAATAAAAAGAGGACGCAATTCTAATCAGAAAATTGCCTTTCGTCAAATGGATAAACAGAAAAAATCGCTTTTTCTTGGTTTCTTATTAATGAAAATACAGCCTTAATCAAGAAAGGGAAGAGAAGCTCTGTAAAAATTGATCTTTTGAGAAGATCTTAAATCGAGTTTATTGTATGATATCGGTCGGTTTTAGATGGATCATTGATAAATTTAGATAACAATTAACATACCTATGGAACAGCACAGATTATCTTCCCTTTGGCAAAGTTGCCTGTTACAGCTGCAAGATAAAATTAGCCAGCTGGATTTCAGTACTTGGATTCGTCCATTACAAGCAGATATTTCAGAAACAACGATGGTGCTTTATGCGCCGAATCGATTTGTGCGTGATTGGGTACAAGATAAATATTTAGCACAAATTGAAGAAATTGTGCATTTTTTAACGGCTAACCCTCAATATAGTGTACGTGTACGTGAAGGAACACGTCCAGTTAGAGAAACAGCTTCGATCCAGAATGCAGAAGCTTCTATGGCAGAAGCTGTTCAAACAACCAATAATATTCAACCGACTAAAATTAAAACCAATTTAAATCCTAAGTATGAATTTCATAACTTTGTGCAAGGGAAATCAAACCAGTTAGCACGTGTTGTTGCACAAAAAGTAGCAGAAAAAATTGGTGATGAAGGTTATAACCCGCTGTTTTTATACGGGGGAACTGGTTTAGGGAAAACTCACTTATTGCACGCTATTGGTAATGGAATTCTAAAAAATAAACCAGATGCAAAAGTAGTTTATATCCATTCAGAACGTTTTGTACAAGAATTGGTAAAAGCGTTAAAAACCGAAAGTATTGAGAAATTTAAGAAATTTTATCGCTCTTTAGATGCATTATTGATTGACGATATTCAATTTTTTGCGGGCAAAGAAGGATCGCAGGAAGAGTTTTTCCATACCTTTAACAGTTTGTTTGAAGGGGGACGGCAGATTATTTTGACATCTGATCGTTATCCAAAAGAGATCGATAAGATCGAAGAACGTTTGAAATCTCGCTTTAACTGGGGATTAAGTGTGGCGATTGAACCGCCTGAGTTAGAAACCCGAGTGGCGATTTTATTAAAGAAAGCCGAGGAAAGTAATATTGTCTTACCAGAAGAAGTGGCATTCTTTATTGGTCAGAAGTTACGCACTAATGTACGTGAATTAGAAGGGGCATTAAATCGTGTCAGTGCAAATGCGAACTTTACTGGACAGCCAATTACAATCGATTTTGTCCGTGAAACATTAAAAGATATGTTAGCGGTACATGATCGTTCAGTGACTTTAGATAATATTCAACGCGTGGTTGCTGAACGTTATCGGATCAAAGTGTCCGATCTTAAATCAAAGAGTAAAGCACGTTCCTTTGTGCGTCCTCGTCAAATGGCGATGGCATTATCAAAAGAGTTAACCAATCATAGTTTGCCAGAAATAGGGCGTGCATTCGGAGATCGTGACCATACAACAGTTCTACACGCTTGTCGTAAGATTACGGAATTAAGAGAGTCAGACAATAACATTAGCGAAGATTATGCTAATTTGATCAGAACATTATCAACCTAAGGTGGGCCTATGCAATTTATCGTAGCAAGAGAAAATTTATTAAAACCTTTACAACAAGTATGTGGTGTTTTAAGCAGTCGTCCATCTTTGCCAGTATTAAACAATATTTTGGTACAAATTACAGGTGATCGCTTAACGCTTACAGGCTCTGATCTAGAAGTGGAGTTATCTACTTTTGTGCAATTAACTTCAGCAAGTGAAGATGGGGTTTTTACAATTCCTGCACGTAAATTTTTAGATATTTGCCGTTCATTAAATGATGATGCAGAAATTACGGTGAATTATGAAAATGATCGCGTATTAGTAACCGCAGAACGCAGTAAATTTAATTTAGCCACTTTACCTGCGGAAAGTTACCCTAATTTAACGCAATTAGATATAGATGTTGAATTCAGCATTGAACAATCGGTATTGCGTCGCGTGATGGAAGCCACACAATTTTCAATGGCTAATCAGGATGCACGTTATTTCCTAAATGGAATGAAGTTTGAAACTGAAAGTAATGTGTTGCGTACAGTGGCAACAGATGGGCACCGTTTAGCAGTATGTGGGATTCAATTAGCACAAGATGTACCAGATTATGCGATTATTGTGCCACGTAAAGGGGTTATTGAACTCATGCGTTTATTAGACAGTAACAGTGATAATGCGCATATCCGTATGGGGCAAAATAATATTCAAGTACATCTTAATAATGTTATTTTCACCTCTAAATTGATTGATGGGCGTTTCCCTGATTACCGCCGAGTATTACCTCGCAACGCGGATCGTATTTTAGAAGTGGATTGGAATTCACTTAAACAAGCGTGTGTGCGTGCAGCAATTCTTTCTAATGAACGTTTCCGTGGCGTACGTTTGATTATTGAAGCGAATCAGTTAAAGATCTTGGCGCAAAACCCAGATCAAGAAGAAGCAGAAGAAGTAATTGATGTAAGTTATACAGGGGAACCAATGGAGGTTGGTTTCAATGTTAGTTATATCTTAGATGTATTAAATGCGTTGAAATGTAAGTCAGTACGTATTCGCTTAACAGATGCAACTTCAAGTTGTTTAATGGAAGATTGCGAAGAAAGTAATGCTGAATATGTGATTATGCCAATGCGTTTATAGTGGTTATGGCTTTATCTCAATTAAATATTCAACATTTTAGAAATCTTAAAGCCGTGAGTTTAACGTTAAACTCAGGCTTTAATTTTTTAATTGGCCATAATGGCAGCGGTAAGACCAGCCTGCTGGAAGCGATCTATTTTCTTGGGCACGGACGTTCGTTTAAAAGTTCGGTAATTGGGCGAGTGATTCAATATGAGCAACCTGCTTTTACCTTATTTGCCAAAATTGAGGATCAGCAAAGCAGTTGGTCAGTTGGTTTACAAAAAACTCGACAAGGTGAGAGTACCATCCGAATTAATGGTGAAGATGGTAATAAGATTTCCGATTTAGCTCACCTATTACCAATGCAATTAATCACGCCAGAAGGATTAACCTTAATTAACGGCGGTCCAAGTTATCGACGAGCATTTTTAGACTGGGGATTGTTTCATCTTGAGCCTGGGTTTCATCAATTATGGTCAATGATGAATCGTTTACTCAAACAGCGCAATGCTGCGTTACAGCAAGTAAATGACTATGCGCAAATTAAAATTTGGGATCAACAACTCTATCAAATTGCCCTACAAATTAGCCAATGGCGCCAACAATACGCAGATGCATTAAAGGCAGAAATTAATGCAACTTGCCAGCTTTTTTTACCTGAAGTCGAAATTGATACCCAGTTTTATCAGGGGTGGGCAAAAGAGAGTGATTATGCTGAAATACTTGAAACTAATTTCCAGCGTGATCAGGCGATTGGTTATACGATGTCAGGTCCACAGCGTGCTGATTTTAAATTTAAGGCAAATGGATTGCCTGCCGAAGATATTTTGTCACGTGGTCAATTAAAATTGTTAATGTGTGCTTTACGTCTGGCACAAGGGGAGCATTTAATGCAACAGCAACAGCGCCGTTGTATTTTTTTAATTGATGATTTTGCTTCAGAGTTAGATCCAAATAAACGTGCATTATTGGCACAACGTTTAAAAGAGAGTCAATCACAAGTTATCATTACCGCGATTACGCCCGAACAGTTACAACAACCACATTGGCAAGACGGGGCGAAATTTCAGCTACAACAAGGCGAAGTGGAACAGCTAAGCTAAGTGGTAGTTGGATAACCACCACTTAAACAACAGATCATTTCTGATAAGTAATCGCCCTTAATTGCACAAGTAATTGTTTACAAGCTTGATCTAAAGGAGCTTGTACTCGCATTTCTTCGCCAGTTTTAGGATGAGTAAAACGAATTGAAAATGCGTGTAAGAATAGACGGTGAACGCCAAAAGGGGCTAATTGCTGATCAAATTCTTTATTACCATATTTGCTGTCAAACGCGATAGGATGTCCAGCATATTGCGTATGCACACGAATTTGGTGTGTCCTACCAGTAATTGGCGAAGCTTTTACTAATGTAGCAAAACTAAAACGTTCTTCGATACTAAATCGTGTTTCGGATGGTTTTCCTTGTTCACTTACTTTGACAATTCTTTCGCCACTCGAAAGCTCATTTTTTAATAAAGGTGCTTTGACAGATTTACAGTGCGATTGCCATTCACCTCGTACTAACGCTAAATAATCTTTTTGGATTGTCTTGTCACGTAGTTGTTCATGTAGGCTGCGTAAGGCAGAACGTTTTTTTGCAACTAAGAGAATACCAGAGGTATCACGATCTAAACGGTGTACTAACTCTAAAAATTTAGCTTGGGGACGTAAAGCACGTAACGCTTCAATTACACCAAAACTTAAACCGCTACCACCATGTACAGCAATACCAGAAGGCTTATTAATAATTAATAGCTGATCATCTTCGAATAAAATTTGTTGTTCTAGTTCACTGACTTTATTCAGTTTTGTTGAGATAGGCGCTGTATTACTTTTTTCACTCACTCTTACTGGAGGAATCCGAACAATATCACCTGCTTGTAATTTATATTCAGGTTTGACTCGACCTTTATTCACTCGGACTTCACCTTTGCGAATAATGCGATAAATAAGGCTTTTTGGCACACCTTTTAATTTTGCCAATAAATAGTTATCGATACGTTGCTGATCTTCATCACTTTCAATAGTGATAAAACGGACATTCGCATTAATTACTTTGTCTTCAGAATTGTTCATAATTTCTCTAACCTTAAAAAATTCGGCGTATCATACCATTAAGTATCAATAGTTGTGAAAAATTGACAAAGTTTTTTCACTCGTAATGACCGAAAATCTATTATCTTTAACTTTGCAAACCGTCGATAAAATGGAATAATAAGGAGCATTTTTTTGTGAGTGAAATGCGTGAAAAGCGTTTTGTTTTTTATTATTCACAGGATAGTGCTTTTTTATTTGATGTTTGGTGCAGCAATAGGGCGTAAGACACCAATTTTAGAGATGTTAATACAGGACACAAATTAAGCAAATTCAAAAGAATCAGTTCAATGCAACCAAATAGCAATCAATCAACATAACGAGTTTGAGCATTTGTGTTGCCTTTTAGCATAGTGAGAATCGGGAGATTGGCATACTGCAGCAACAGAATTAAAGTGTTTGTATTATCATCGTTTTTATAAAAGTTATAACAAGAATAGAGAAATAACGATGAAAAGAATGTTAATTAACGCCACGCAAAAGGAAGAATTGCGTGTCGCTTTAGTTGATGGTCAACGCTTGTTTGACCTCGATATTGAATCTCCAGGGCATGAACAAAAGAAAGCCAACATCTATAAAGGAAAAATCACTCGAGTTGAACCAAGTTTAGAAGCTGCATTCGTTGATTATGGTGCAGAACGACATGGTTTCCTTCCTTTAAAAGAAATTGCCAGAGAATATTTTCCAGAAGGTTATGTTTATCAAGGCAGACCAAATATCCGTGATATTTTGCAAGAAGGACAAGAAGTTATTGTTCAAGTAAGCAAAGAGGAACGTGGTAATAAAGGTGCTGCATTAACAACTTTTGTTTCTTTGGCGGGTAGTTATTTAGTGATAATGCCTAATAATCCACGTGCAGGCGGAATTTCTCGTCGTATTGAAGGTGATGAGCGTTTAGAGTTAAAAGAAGCTCTCGGTTCATTAGAAGTACCAGATGGCGTAGGGTTAATCGTTCGTACTGCAGGTGTAGGGCGTTCACCAGAAGAGTTACAATGGGATTTACACGTTTTACTACACCATTGGGAAGCAATTAAAAAAGCGTCAGAATCTCGTCCAGCCCCCTTCTTAATTCACCAAGAAAGTGATGTGATTGTTCGTGCGATTCGTGATTATTTGCGTCGAGATATTGGAGAAATTTTAATTGATAGCCGCAAAGTATTCGATAAAGTAAAAGAACATATCAAATTAGTTCGACCTGATTTCATCAATCGAGTGAAGTTATATCAAGGTGAAGTGCCTTTATTTAGCCATTTCCAAATTGAATCACAAATTGAATCTGCTTTCCAACGTGAAGTGCAATTACCATCAGGTGGTTCTATCGTTATTGATGTTACAGAAGCATTAACAGCTATCGATATTAACTCAGCACGTTCAACACGTGGCGGTGATATTGAAGAAACCGCATTAAATACTAACTTAGAAGCAGCAGATGAAATCGCTCGTCAATTACGTTTACGTGACCTTGGTGGATTAATTGTTATCGACTTTATTGATATGACCCCAGCACGTCATCAGCGTGAAGTCGAAAATCGAATTCGTGATGCAGTTCGCCAAGATCGTGCTCGAATCCAAATTAGCCGGATTTCGCGCTTTGGGCTTCTTGAAATGTCACGTCAGCGTTTGAGTCCATCATTAAATGAATCAACACATCATATCTGTCCACGTTGTCAGGGAACAGGTAAGGTTCGTGATAATGAATCACTCTCTCTTTCTATCCTTCGTTTATTAGAAGAAGAGGCGTTAAAAGAGAATACCAAACAAGTACATACTATTGTACCAGTGAAGATTGCGACATACTTATTGAATGAGAAACGTCGCGCCATCACTGAAATTGAAAAACGCCATAATGTGCAGGTGATTGTAGTTCCGCATGAACAAATGGAAACACCACATTTCTCCGTATTCCGTTTACGTGATGGGGAAGATAATCATACGTTAAGTTACAACTTAACTAAGTTGCACGATTTACAAGATGAATTTGATGGCGAAGAGTCTTTAATTAGCCGTACTATCGAACCAACGGCGACAGCAACACCAGCGCAACCAGAGGTGGCAGCAGTAGAAATTACTATCCCGGCACCAGCGCCAGTAGTGAAACGCAAAGAGGAGGAAAAAGTTTCTCTGTTTGGTCGTATTTGGCAAAAGATTAAAGGCTTATTTGCTGAAGAGCAGAACGAAGAGAAAAATAAACGTAATAACTCGCGTAATAACAATAAACAACGTTCTCGTCGTGATAATAAAGAGAATCAACGCCAACGTGATAGACGTAGCAATGAAGACTCTCGCCGTAAAGAGAATGTTGCTAGTGTTGAAAAAGAGGACAATACAAAACGTACTAAACGAGCTAATCGTAAGGCTGCTATTGAGGAAATTAATGAGTTGAATGTGGCTTCATCACGTAAAAATGATGAAGAAAATAGCAAAGAACAACAGGTTGCCTCTCGTCGCCAACGTCGTGATTTACGTAAGAAAGTGCGTTTAGAAGCAACACCAGATGCTGAAAAAACAACGAGTGAAGATATTGCAGCAACAACACTTCCTGAAGTGGCTAATGAAGTAGCGGTAGCTGTTGAAGAGAAAAAAGCGCCTGTTCCTGCATTAGTGGTTGAAGATAAATTAGAGGTTGCATCTGCTGATAATTCAGCAGAAAAAGCGAATGCAGAAGCCGTAGTGACAGCACATGATACAGAAGAAACCCCTGTATCAGAGAAACAACCAAAAGAGGGACGTTCACGTCGTTTACCGCGTCATTTACGGATGAATAATCGCAGACGTCGTCACTCGCAAGAGGTTGTTTCGCCAATGCCATTATTTATGGCGGTAGCGTCACCTGAATTGGCAAGTGGTAAGATTTGTCTGCCATTTGTGAATAGAGTGGAAAAGGAAAAAAACAGTAGCTTTGTATCTGTTGATGAGATGTTAGAACAACAAAAACAAGATACGAATGAAACCTTAATTCCTGTAACTTCTGCGGTAATAAGTCAAGATGCGAATCCACGTCCGTTAGAGCCAGTATTAACTATGGCAGCAAACGGTAAAGAAGCGAAATCTAAACCGAATAGTAGCTTAAATCAAGCGTTGTTAGCTCAAACAGCTGAACAAACACAACCAGAAGTTGAAACGACAGATATCGAAAATGCCACTGTGACTGAAACTGTGACCGAAGTAGTGGAACAACAAGTTGTCCCAGTTGAGGCAGAGGTTGTGGTAGAAAAAGTGATTGAGCCGTATCAATCGACATATCAATTTAATGGACGTTTAGGCACTTTCTCCGTAGTGGAACATATCAAAGCAGATATGACGTTAGCGGAAGCAGGTGAATTAACGCCAATGGCGTTGAATATTGTTGAATGGAAAGGATCTCGCTATACCTTTAGAGGCAAAGGCGCTGCGGGGTATCATACTGCGATTGATCGTGCGACAGTTGAACCAACGCAAGCAAAAGTAGAATAAATATTCATATCATAAAAGAGGCTATACTTTAGGGTATAGCCTTATCATTTCTACTAAATTACTTATTTTATTACACCGCCAAAATCTCAAATAAAGGAATATCCCAAATTTCAGCAGGAATTTCTTGCACTTGTTGGCAACTATGTGCAAGTCCAACAGGAAGGAAATTTTTTTGTTGCCAATTTTCTAACGTACGGTCATAAAAGCCACCACCCATACCAAGGCGATTTTTATACTGATCAAATGCGACTAAAGGTGTAAAAATAATATCTAACTGATCAGCAGGTAATACTTTGGTTACATCTAAAATAGGTTCATCAATGGCGAATTTATTTTTCCGTAACGGTGTATCAGATGTATAAGCAAGAAAAAGTAGATTGCCAGGACTAAATGGATGCAATACAGGAAGATAAAGATGATAACCTTTTTCCCAAAGTTGCTGAATGAGAAGTTTAGTTGAAATTTCCCCATCGAACGAAAGATATAAGGCAATATGTTTTACTGCGCGAGGTTGTAAAAAGTCGAGAACAGCTTGTACTATCTTTTTCTCTGCATCTTGTTGTTGCTGTTCGGAAAGTGCAGATCTTTGCTGGCGAATAAATTTCCGTAATTGTTGCCGTTGGCTAGCTTTGTCGGTTGCAGAAGTAAGAGGAAAAGTAAAAGAAGATTGGTTGGAAATAATCGACATAGAGTATTATCTCTTATTAGAACCCGAGGTGCCGATACGGGTGGTCGGTCCTTGAACCCTACGGTTCAAGGGAGTCAGTTTTACATTCATTAGGCTTCTTGATAAATCAAGCATGCTCACCGATTGTAGATAACCAACTCTAATATATATCAGTATCGGCTCAGGGACGTAACCCATTGTCGAACACCTCAGGATGGTTTTATAGTACATTAATTTTCTTAATTTGCCTAGTTTAGAGCGTTTATTTTCTTAATCTAAATCATAAATTATTTGTTTGTAGGCATATTAGATAAAATAGTGCTTAAAGAGTGTTCTATCTGTTCAATTTTATTATTAATTAAATGTTCTCGTTCGGAGTTTTGCTGTTGTTGGGTGATTAAATCATGACATAAATTTAAGCCCACAATCGTTAATGCTTTATCAAGTTGAATGATGCCTGTACGGCTTTTTAATTCAGACACTTTCTTTTCCAAGATATCTGCTGCTTCTCTTAGCGCCTGATGTTGATCCTCAGGACAACTTAAACGTAGGTTTTGACCAAAAATATACAAATCAATATTTTTAGACATACAAGAACCTCTTTAGACAAAAATTATTAATGTGATAAATGTTGGTATTATGCCATAGCAAATAAGTTTCGTCATAGATTATTGGTGGATATTCTGGTTGGTGTTAGAATGGTCCAGATTTAAATTCAAATGGAAAATGATATGACAATTACAGCACAGCAGCTCAACCATGAACTAAAGCAAGCTGGAATCGCTTTAAATGGTGTGGAATTACATGGATTATTAACTGGTTTTATTTGCGGTGGTATTCGCGACGAGAGTTGGAAATCATTACTATATAAATTTACCAATGAAGATCATGCCTATCCAGTGCAATTAATTAGCAAAATTGCTGAATTATACAAAGCACTAAATCAAAGTTTATCTGATTTAACAGAATTTACCTTCGATCTGGATTTAGGTGGAGTAGATGATATCTATCAAAATATTTCATCATTAAGTGAATGGTGTAATCATTTTCTATTAGGGCTAGGTTTAGCGCAGCCAAATCTACAAAAAGAACAGCAACAAGATATTGTTGAAGCGTTAGCTGATCTGCGAGAAATTTGCCAATTAGGCTATGAAGAAGATGATGATGAAGAGAGCTTGGAGCATGCTTTAGAGGAGATCATCGAATATTTACGTACTATCGCCATGCTATTTTACTCTCACTTTAGCCAAGCTAGTGTTCAACATAAAACTATCCATTAAGAAGGAGTTATTGTGGATTTAAGTTATATGGCAGAGATGCCGATTGAAGAGTTTCAACAACGCCGTTCCCAAATTTTCGCACAAATACCAACGAATAGTGGATTATTAGTTTTTTCAAATTTGGAATATCTGCGTACCGCATCATCGAATTACCCATTCCGTCAAGATAACTATTTCTGGTATCTCACTGGTTTTAATGAACCTAATGCAGTGTTGTTGTTAAAGAAAACAGAAAAAGGAGAGGAAACGATCCTTTTTTTACGACCATCCGATCCATTAATGGAAACATGGAATGGACGACGTCTAGGGGTAGAGAAAGCGCCAACAACATTACATATCGATCTCGCATTTTCTATCGAAGAGATTCGTCAGCAATTACCACTATTACTTAATGGTTTAACCACCCTCTATCATGCAGAAGAAGTGCAAAGTTGGGGTGATGAAATTGTACGACAAACCTTATCCCATATGCGTACACAACAACGGCAAGGAATTAAAACTCCAACAAGCCAAGTTTGCTGGCGACCAATCTTAGACGAGATGCGTTTATTTAAATCTGAAAATGAAATTCGCCTAATGCAACAAGCGGGGCAAATTTCTGCATTAGCCCATATCCGAGCAATGAAACAGGCTCGTCCACAACGTTTTGAATATGAGTTAGCGAGTGAAATTTTGCATGAATTTAATCGCTTTGGGGCAAGATGGGAATCCTATCCATCAATCGTAGCTAGTGGAGATAATGCTTGTATTTTACACTACACAGAAAATGATCGATTAATGCAAGATGGGGATTTGGTGTTAATTGATGCTGGCTGTGAATTTGCAATGTATGCTGGAGATATTACACGAACTTTCCCAGTAAATGGCAAATTTAGTCCAGCACAACGTGAAATTTATCAAATTGTTTTAGACGCAGAAAAACGAGCAATCGAATTATTAGTCAATGGCAATTCAATTAAACAAGCGAATGATGAAGTATTGAAAATTAAAGTAGCTGGATTAGTCCGTTTAGGTATTTTATCTGGTGATGTCGATACATTAATTGCTGAAAAAGCCTACACCCGCTTTTATATGCACAGTCTAGGACATTGGCTTGGCTTAGATGTACATGATGTGGGCGGTTATGGCGAAGATCGTACCCGTACCTTACAACCGGGAATGGTAGTAACGGTTGAGCCGGGATTATATATTCCAAATGCAGACGATATTCCAGCAGCATATCGTGGAATTGGTGTGCGTATTGAAGACGATCTGCTAATTACTGAATATGGTAATAAAGTCTTAACTGCTGCGGTACCAAAAGAGATAGATGAAATCGAAGCCTTAATGGCACAACAGGATTAATTATGCAACAGCAACACTACGATGTGATTATTGGCGGTGGGGCAATGAATGGGCTAACTTTAGCCTTAGCATTGAACACATTTTCTGCTTCTAAATTGAGAATTGCGGTGATTGAGAAACGCCAACGATCGCAACAGCAAGGAGTAGGCTTCGATAGTCGTTGTGTTGCATTATCAGATGGTACGTGTCGTAAACTAAATCGCATTAAAGTCAATGATAAAACGACACTCTGGCAACAGATACAATCATTTGCTGAACCCATTAAGCAAGTACACGTTTCTGAGCGAGGGCATTCAGGTATTGTTGAGATTAATGCGGAAGAGTTGCATTTAGCGCAGCTTGGCGTAGTGGTATCTTTACAGGATATGGGAAATACGTTTGCGCAGGCACTCACCCAATATCCGAATATTGAATTATTTTGTCCACATTTTATTGAACAAATCACCGTATCATCAGATCAAGTTAAGGTAACACTTGATGATCAACGCTGTTTAACTGGAAGCATTTTAATCGCTGCTGATGGAACAGACTCACAACTTGCTCAGTTAGTTGGGATCGCAAGTGAAGAGTTATATGATTTTCAGCAAAGTGCGATTATTGCGAATGTTGTTGTCAGTGAAGCACATCAAGGGCGAGCGTTTGAGCGTTTTACGCCTGGAGGACCAATCGCATTGTTACCAATGGCAGATAAGATGATGTCATTGGTATTTTGTACGAAAATGCCGGAAACGTTATTAGCATTAGATGATCAACAATTTTTAACGCATTTACAGCAAAGTTTTGGCTGGCGTTTGGGGCAATTTAAGTCAGTGAGTAAACGTTATGCTTATCCATTAAAGGTAAAACGTAGTGCAACCTATGTTGGTCAGCGTTTTGCGTTAGTAGGTAATGCAGCACAAACTCTTCACCCAGTTGCAGGGCAAGGCTTTAATCTTGGAATTCGTGATGTATTCGCATTAGCAGAGGCGATTGTCAAGGCAGAGGATATTGGTTCTGATCAGATGTTGCAGCAATATCAGGCGGAACGTTTACAGGATCAACAGCGGATTATTGGCTTAACGACCAATTTAGTACAAATTTTTAGTAATGAATTACTTCCTTTACAAGTATTACGTCATGTTGGGCTAATTTCCCTCAGCCAGTGTGCAACATTACGCCATACTTTTGTGCAACCAACGTTAGGGCGGATTTAATGAAAAGTTTTGATATAGTCATTATTGGTGGTGGTATGGTGGGGCTTGCTTTAGCGCAAGCATTAAAAGACACTACGTGTTCGATTGCGATAGTAGAAGCGAAACAACCACAATTCCAGCTAGAACAGATCGCCAACCGCGTCAGTGCATTAAATCTTTCTTCGGAAGCAATGTTACGCCAATTTGGTGTGTGGCAACAGATTCAAGATTGGCGAGCAACAGCTTATGCCAAAATGCAGGTGTGGGAAAAAGATAGCTTTGCACGGATTGAATTAGATACGCAAAACTTAGGTATCAGTCATCTTGGACATATCGTAGAAAATCCAATTATTCGTCAGGCATTATATCAATCGGTATTACAACAGCCGAACGCAGAGTTTGTATTAGCTATCCCAACAGCATTAGGCGTCAATGAACAAAATGCCGTATTAACCTTAGCTAATGGCGAAATCCTCGTCGCAAAATTGGTAGTTGGTGCAGATGGCGCAAACTCTTGGTTACGAGAACAGATGAAAATTCCATTAAATTTTCGGGATTACCAACATTCTGCTTTAGTGTGTAATGTCGAAACGACTGAACCTCACCAACAGATATGCCGACAAATTTTTGCTCCAGATTCAATCTTAGCCTTTTTACCTTTACATCAACCTAATTTAAGCTCGATTGTTTGGTCGCAGGATCCAATTAAAGCTAAGACGTTGGCTGAATGTGATGAAGAGAGTTTTAACCGCCAATTAGCGACAGCATTTGATACTCAATTAGGAGTGTGTCGAGTAGTGAGTGCACGTCATGTTTATCCATTGCGAGCGAGATTTGCACGCGATTTTATTCAGCAACGTATCGCCTTAATTGGTGATGCTGCCCATACTATCCATCCATTGGCGGGATTAGGTGTTAATCTTGGCTTTATGGATGCATTAGCGTTAGCACAAGAAATTGAAACTAACTTAGCACAAGATAAAGATATCGGTGCTTATCGCCATTTACGTCATTATGAACGTTGGCGGAAAACAGAGGCGATGAAAATGTTGGTGGCAATGCAAGGCTTTAAGGATCTTTTCGCTGGCGATTTTCCGTTGAAGAAATTAGTACGTGGCATTGGAATGTCAGTCACAGATAAGTTATTACCAGTAAAACAGCAGTTGATTGCACAAGCGACAGGATTAAGCGGGGATTTGCCACAGCGTGTTAAACGTTTAGATCTTTTTAGTTTGGAATAGCGGTTGCCAACGAAAAAAGATTGATCCACTTCACATTTTTATTGGAATCCATCCCTAACGGATGGATTTTATCTTGAAACTGCGATGAAAGCTTCTTATCATTAGAAGAAATTTATTTTTTGTGTCTATAAATTATATAATATCTAAAATTCCACAGTCTAAAAGGACAAGTATGCAACCAATCAGCACTATTGATCACCTTGATCAACAAATTTTGCGTGTTTTAACACAAGATGCACGTACACCTTATGCAGAAATGGCAAAAAATTTTGGCGTAAGTCCGGGAACAATTCATGTCCGAGTCGAAAAAATGCGTCAATCCGGAATTATTGAAGGGACCAAAGTTAAAATTAATGAAAGACGACTAGGCTATGATGTTTGTTGTTTTATCGGCATTATTCTAAAAAGTGCAAAAGATTATGAAAAAGTCATTGCTAAGCTGCAAGAATTTGATGAAGTTGTGGAAGCGTATTACACCACAGGAAATTATTCGATTTTTATTAAAGTGATGACTCATACTATCGAAGAGTTACATCACGTATTAGCAACGAAAATTCAGCTAATTGATGAAATTCAATCAACTGAAACCTTAATTTCGATGCAAAATCCTATTATCCGAGATATAAAACCATAATAAAGGAGGGCATTATGTCGGATGTATTTCACTTAGGTCTTAAAAAAAGTGATTTAGACGGAGCGAGTTTAGCGATTGTTCCGGGGGCACCAGAGCGTGTTCCGGTGATTGCTAAATTATTAGATAATCCGAAATTTTTAGTGGCTACCAGAGAATTTACCTCTTGGTTAGGTTATTTAAATGGTAAAGCCGTTGTTGTGTGTTCAACAGGTATTGGCGGACCATCAGTATCGATTGCAGTGGAAGAGCTTGCACAATTGGGTGTAAGAACATTCTTGCGTATCGGTACGACAGGGGCAATTCAGCCAGATATCAATGTTGGTGACGTATTAATTACCACTGGTGCAGTACGTTTAGATGGCGCAAGCCAACACTTCGCACCATTAGAGTACCCAGCAGTTGCGAACTTTGAATGTACCACTGCATTGTATCGTGCTGCACAAGAGTTAAATCCTAATAAGACATATGTTGGGATTACAGCATCATCAGATACCTTCTATCCGGGACAAGAACGTTACGATACCTATTCTGGTAAAGTTTGGCGTCGTTTCCAAGGTTCATTAAAACAGTGGCAAGAACTTAATGTGATGAACTTTGAAATGGAATCTGCGACCTTGTTTACTATGTGTTCAGCTTTAGGTTTACGTGCGGGTATGGTTGCGGGCGCGATTGTGAATCGTACTCAACAAGAGATCCCGAATGAAGCTACTATGAAAGCTACCGAAGAAAATGCAGTAAAAATTGTAGTTAAAGCAGCAAGTTATTTACTGTAATCTAATAAAAAATAAGGTTTTGCCTTAGGTAAAACCTTATTTATCTTGTAGTTAGTTTTTTATCGCTTAATGTGCCTGATCCCAATTATCCCCTGAATTCACTTCCACAATTAATGGCACAGTCAATTTCACTGCATTTTCCATTACTTGTTTAATTAATGCTTGATATTCAGCGACTTTCTCTTCTTTTACTTCAAACACTAATTCATCGTGAACCTGCATTACCATACGAATATCCTCTTTACCAGCAATTAGGCGATCGAGATCGATCATTGCCTTTTTGATAATATCCGCTGCGGTACCCTGCATTGGTGCATTAATCGCTACACGTTCTGCGGCTTTACGGCGAATCGCATTACTTGAGGTGATTTCTGGTAAATATAAACGGCGACCAAGTAATGTTTCTACATAACCTTGTTGTTTCGCCTGTTCTTGAATATCAGACATAAATTGTTTTACCCCCGGATAGCGTTGGAAATAGCGATCAATATACGTTTGGGCTTCGTTACGAGGAATGCCAAGCTGACGTGACAAACCAAAAGCACTCATTCCATAAATTAAACCAAAGTTAATCGCTTTAGCACTATAACGTTGTTGAGCCGTTACTTGCTCAATCGGCGTTTCAAACATTTCTGCTGCAGTAGAACGGTGAACATCTAAACCATGTGAGAAGGCATAAGCTAGCCCAGCATCACCAGAGAGGTGGGCCATAATCCGTAACTCAATTTGTGAATAGTCAGCTGCCACCACTTTATAACCTTTTGGTGCAATAAAGGCTTGGCGAATTTTACGGCCATCTTCACTGCGTGTTGGAATATTCTGTAAGTTTGGATCAGAAGAAGATAAACGACCGGTAATGGTAACGGCTTGATGATATGAAGTATGTACTCGCCCTGTATCTGGATCGATCATCTGTGGCAATTTATCGGTATAAGTCGATTTTAATTTGCTGAGACCGCGATGTTCGACCAACAATTTTGGCAAATCGTGTTCATACGCCAACTCTTCTAATACTTCTTCATTAGTTGATGGCGCACCTTTTGGTGTTTTCTTTAATACGGGTAAACCTAATTTTTCAAATAAAATTTCTTGTAATTGCTTAGTTGAAGCAAGGTTAAAAGGTTGGCCAGCTAATTGGTGAGCTTGTTGTTCTAATTGAATTAATCTGGCACTAATTTCTTGAGATTGTTGATAGAGTAAATCGCTATCAATTAACACACCGTGACGTTCCATTCGTGCTAACACTTGAGATAGTGGCAATTCAACATCAGTGAATAACTGTGCCAGTTTAGGTTGCGGTTGTAGCTGTTGCCATAACACTTGATGTAATTTCATTGTAATATCAGCATCTTCTGCCGCATATTCTGCTGCCTTTTCGATCTCAATTTGATCAAAAGTGAGCTGGGTTTTGCCTTTACCTGCAATATCTTCAAAATGAATGGTATCGTGGTTAAGGTGGCGTTTAGCCAGATCATCCATATTATGACGACCTGTACTATCAAGTGTATAAGACTCGAGCATTGTATCAAACGCAATTCCCGCTAATTGGATACCGTGGCGCGCCAAAATAGTGACATCATATTTTAGGTTTTGTCCGACTTTTTTAATGGCTGGATTTTCTAGCACATCTTTTAATGTAGTGAGTACCTGATTGATATCTAGTTGTGGTGGGCAATCTAAATAATGATGTTGTAATGGTAAATATGCAGCTTCGCCATTTTCTAAAGCAAAAGATAAACCAACCAATTTTGCCTGCATATAATTCAGACTATTGGTTTCTGTATCAATCGCAAATAGCGTAGCATTCGCTAATTTCTGATGCCATTCGGCTAATTGTGATTCGGTTAAAATGGTTTGATAGGCAGAGCGATCAACCTCAACGCTAACTGGATTATGCACAGCCGCTTTGGGCATAGTTGCACTAGCGATTGGTGCCGCCGCAGCTGTATGGCTAGTATGTTCATCAGATAATAATTCATTCAGCCAACGTTTAAATTCATAACGACCATAATATTCAATTAATTGATCACGATTCTCAGGGCGTAAGGTTAATTGATCAAAAGTGGTATCTAACACCACGTCCGTTTTAATGGTGGCTAAACGATAAGAAAGATCCGCATCTTGTTTAGCGGCAACTAATTTTTCGGCTAAGGTTTTCGCACCACGCACCGATAAAGAGGCGACTTTATCCAGATTGGCATAAATCGTATTAATATCACCAATACCTTGTAATAACCCTTGTGCGGTTTTTTCGCCTACACCGGGTACGCCGGGAATATTATCTGAGCTGTCGCCCATCAGTGCGAGAAAATCAATAATTAACTCGGGTGGTACACCATATTTTTCAATGACACCTTCACGATCTAAGATGGTATTAGTCATGGTATTAATCAGCGTAATGCGATCATCAACTAACTGAGCCATATCTTTATCGCCAGTACTAATTAAAACATCTCGACTTTGTGCGGATGCTTGTTTAGCCAGCGTACCAATCACATCATCTGCCTCAACACCTTCCACAATTAATAATGGTAAGCCTAAGGCTTCAATCATTTGGTGCAAAGGCTGAATTTGTTGGCGTAAATCCTCAGGCATCGGTGGACGGTGGGATTTATATTGTTCAAACATCTCATCACGGAAAGTTTTCCCTTTCGCATCAAAGACCACAGCAATATGGGTAGGTTGTACTTGTTTCAGTAAGCTCTTTAACATATTCAATACGCCATACATCGCTCCAGTAGGTTCACCGGCAGAGTTGGATAAACCTAAACGGAAGTTAGCATGGTAAGCACGATAGAGATAAGATGAACCGTCAACAAGGACGAAAGGATTGTCTGCAATTTGTGGCATAGTGATCTCGATATAGTGATGAAATTATGTTGATTAGTACGCAAGAAAAATCAGGCACTAATCGGATTAATCTAATTCAAAAGGCTTCATTCTAAGGCGTGAGATTGAAAATGCAACCATCAACGTTTTAAAAAAGAAAGAACCCGTTTGGGGACGGGTTCTTGTCTGAGGTGATACACATTACCGTGTATGTCTATTTGGAATTATTTATTTAATTTCGCTTTGTATGTTGGATTCATCAAGTTTTCAACAGAAAGAATATCGTTAAGTTCTTCTTCTGTGAGTAAACCTAATTCAAGTACAACATCTTTCACTCCTTTACCAGTTTTCGCACAAATCTTACCAACTTTATCACCGTTGTGGTGACCAATGAATGGGTTGAGGTAAGTTACAATACCGATAGAGTTAAATACATAGTTTTCACAAACTTCTTTATTTACGGTAATGCCATCAACACATTTATCGCGAAGATTTACGCAAGCATTGGTTAAGATGCTGATAGATTCAAACATCGCTTGACCAATCACAGGTTCCATTACGTTAAGTTGTAACTGACCAGCTTCAGAGGCCATAGTCACAGTAATATCATTACCCATTACTTTAAAACATACTTGGTTTACAACTTCAGGTACAACTGGGTTGACTTTCGCTGGCATAATAGAAGAACCCGCTTGTAATTCTGGTAAGTTGATTTCATTTAAACCAGCACGTGGACCAGAAGAGAGTAAACGCAAGTCGTTACATACTTTAGAAAGTTTTACCGCAGTACGTTTTAATGCACCGTGAACCATTACATAAGCACCACAGTCAGACGTTGCTTCAATTAAGTTTTCTGCTTTTACACAAGGTAAACCAGTTACTTTTGCCAAGTTTTCCACCACTAAATCAGTATAGCCTTTTGGTGTATTTAATGCGGTACCGATTGCAGTCGCACCAAGGTTAACTTCTAATAACAATGCAGCAGTTTTGAGTAAGTTTTTAATTTCTTCATCAAGCAATACAGCGAAAGCTTTGAACTCTTGTCCTACTGTCATAGGTACAGCATCTTGTAATTGAGTACGACCCATTTTTAATACATTAGCGAACTCAATAGATTTCTTCTCAAATCCATCGTGTAAATATTGGATTTTATCAATAAGTTTCAAAATGCTGTTGTAAACCGCAATACGGAAACCTGTTGGATAGGTATCGTTAGTTGATTGGCTAGCGTTTACGTGATCCATTGGATCTAAGTATTGATATTCACCTTTTTTGTGACCTAATTTTTCTAATGCAATGTTAGCAACAACTTCATTAGTATTCATATTCACAGAAGTACCTGCACCACCTTGGTAAACATCAGATGGGAATTGATCCATACATTTACCTGTAGTAAGGATGTCATCGCACGCAGCAACAATTGCATCAGCAATATTTTGTGGAATTGCACCAAGTTCGCCGTTAGTCATCGCGGTAGCTTTCTTAACCATCACCATACCACGAACAAACTCAGGAATATCAGAGATCGTATTATTAGAAATATTAAAATTTTCGATCGCTCTAAGGGTATGAATTCCCCAATATACATCGGCTGGAATATCTCTTTCACCTAGTAAATCAACTTCTTTACGGAATTCGCTCATAAGACACCTCAATTAATGTAATTTTATAATAAAAATCAAAATGATAAGAAAATAAAAAATCTATTTTTTATCATCGTTGAATAACTTAATTGCCGCCTATTATAGAGAGAGTTTTTCGTAAATTTTGTGACATGGATCATAAAATTAAATTTACTAAATAGGAGTTATTTTTATCTTATTCATTAGTTTTTTTATAGGTTACAGAGGCAAAAATTTTTTCTTCTTTTCCCCTTGAAAGCGATTGAGTGATCCCCATTTTTAGAGCCGTTGTCAAAATGGGGTAACCCAAACACATATATTTAGCTAAACATAGATAGGAGTACTTTTATTATGAATATTCGTCCATTACACGACCGTGTAATTTTAAAACGTGAAGAAGTAGAAACTAGATCAGCTGGTGGTATCGTTTTAACTGGTTCAGCAGCACAAAAATCTACGCGTGGTAAAGTGTTAGCTGTAGGTAAAGGTCGTATTTTAGAAAATGGTCAAGTACAACCGCTTGATGTAAAAGTAGGTGATGTAGTGATTTTTAACGACGGATATGGCGTGAAATCAGAAAAAATTGATGGTGAAGAAGTATTAATCATCTCTGAAAGCGACATTTTAGCGATTGTAGAATAATTAGATAGAGAAATAAGGAAGCAAAACAATGGCAGCAAAAGACGTAAAATTTGGTAATGACGCACGTGTTAAAATGTTAAAAGGCGTGAACGTATTAGCCGACGCAGTAAAAGTAACATTAGGCCCTAAAGGACGTAACGTTGTATTAGATAAATCTTTCGGTGCACCAACCATTACTAAAGATGGTGTATCAGTTGCACGTGAAATCGAATTAGAAGATAAATTTGAAAATATGGGCGCACAAATGGTGAAAGAAGTTGCTTCTAAAGCCAATGATGCAGCAGGTGATGGTACAACAACTGCAACTGTATTAGCCCAAGCTATCGTTAATGAAGGTTTAAAAGCTGTTGCCGCAGGTATGAATCCAATGGATTTAAAACGAGGTATTGATAAAGCTGTTGCTGAAGTAGTTGTAGAATTAAAAAATCTTTCTAAACCATGTGAAACTTCAAAAGAAATTGAACAAGTAGGTACAATCTCTGCAAACTCTGATAGCGTAGTAGGACAAATCATTGCTCAAGCAATGGAAAAAGTAGGTAAAGAAGGCGTTATCACTGTTGAAGATGGTACAGGTTTAGAAGATGAATTAGCAGTAGTAGAAGGGATGCAATTCGATCGTGGTTACCTTTCTCCATACTTCATCAATAAACCAGAAACTGCAACAGTAGAATTTGATAGCCCATATATCCTACTTGTTGATAAAAAAGTTTCTAACATTCGTGAAATGTTGCCTGTATTAGAAGCAGTAGCAAAAGCAGGTAAACCATTACTTATCATTGCTGAAGATGTAGAAGGCGAAGCACTTGCAACTTTAGTGGTGAATACAATGCGTGGTATTGTGAAAGTAGCTGCTGTGAAAGCACCGGGCTTTGGTGATCGCCGTAAAGCAATGTTACAAGATATTGCAATCTTGACTGCAGGTACTGTGATTTCTGAAGAAATCGGTATGGAATTAGAAAAAGCAACTTTAGAAGATCTTGGTCAAGCGAAACGTGTTGTAATTTCTAAAGACAATACTACTATCATTGACGGTATTGGTGATGAAGCACAAATCCAAGGTCGTGTTGCGCAAATTCGCCAACAAATCGAAGAATCAACTTCTGATTACGATAAAGAAAAACTTCAAGAACGTGTGGCTAAATTAGCTGGCGGTGTAGCAGTAATTAAAGTTGGTGCTGCAACTGAAGTTGAAATGAAAGAGAAAAAAGCACGTGTAGAAGATGCTTTACACGCAACTCGTGCCGCTGTTGAAGAAGGTATCGTCCCAGGGGGTGGTGTTGCATTAATTCGTGCAGCAAGCAAAGTTGCAGATAAACTTGCAGGCGAAAACGAAGATCAAAATGTAGGTATCAAACTTGCATTACGTGCAATGGAAGCACCATTACGTCAAATCGTGACTAACGCAGGTGAAGAAGCGTCTGTGGTAGCAAGCAAAGTGAAATCAGGTGAAGGTAACTTTGGTTATAACGCAGGTGCAGAAGTTTATGGTGATATGCTTGAAATGGGTATCTTAGATCCAACTAAAGTAACTCGTTCTGCATTACAATTCGCTTCATCAATCGCAGGGTTAATGATCACGACTGAATGTATGGTGACTGAATTACCAAAAGATGAAAAAGCGGATTTAGGTGCTGCTGGTATGGGCGGCATGGGAGGAATGGGTGGAATGATGTAATTCATTTCACTGATATCTCTCTGAACCCCTCTTCATGTAAAAATGGAGAGGGGTTTTTTATATCTCAATATTGTGGTATTAGTGTACCATTACGAGATTCCAAGAGATGCCTACACCTCTGTAAAATACTCGCTGTCTAATCCTGCTAACGGTAAGGTCGAATTTGGCCAAGCACGTACTAATTGTACTTTCATCAGATCTAACGTATCCAATCCTGGAGTGGTATTTGGCGTATATTGTTGTGCAATCCGAGCTAGCTGGGTTAAGCCAAAACTAGATTCAATGCTTGAACTGATTACCGCAATTAACCCTTGTTGGTGTGCCTGTTCAATTAAACTGACACATTTTTCTAATGATCCTACTAACGTTGGCTTAATTACAATCGCTGCAACGTGCGGTTCTGCTTTTACTGTAAACGCTGGATCGCGCACTGTTTCATCCCATGCAATGGCAATTCCAGTTTCAGCAGCAAATTGCAGGCTTTCCGCAGGTGTTTTACAAGGTTCTTCAATAAATTGAATTCTGGTGCGATGTTCAGGTTTTACATATTTTGCAAACATAGCTGCTTTTGTAGGTGTCCAAGAACGGTTGGTATCTAAACGTAATTTTAGATCAGGCACTGCTTCTAGGAACATATCAGCAATTAAACCATCACGATTAGCTTCATATAAACCAACTTTAATTTTGGCGATTTTCTCACCTGGTAGTTGATCTAATTCTTCATATAACTCATCAGGATCGCCATAACAAAGTGGTGCTGCATTAAAATTACCCTCTGTAGTCAGTTTATTTTTCATTTCAGCTAAAGCACAACTTAAACCAAATGCCACAGAAGGATAGCAATTTTCTAATGATAATTTTTCATTACGTGAACGTGCTTGATCCCAAGCGTTTAACCATTCAAGTGCTTGTTGTTGTGCTTGGTCTAGTGTTTCTTGACTAAATTCAGGTAAGGGGGCAATTTCGCCCCAACCTTCCGACTCACCACAACGAATCTGTACTAGTAACCCTTCACGTTGCTTTAAAAAGCGGTTACGTAATACAACTTGTGAATCCATTGGAATTTGATAGCGATAAAGTTTATAGCAACGTTCAGTCATAATTAAATCCTTAAAAATAAGCTTATTATTTTGGTCGTAATAGACGTTTTACCAAAGTGGCGAGTATATCAATTAGGGCAAATAGCGACAATCACCAAACCTAGTACAAACAAGATTAATCAATGATATATCACAAAAAAGTACACTTGTTTTTTGCATTTTGCTGATGATCGCAATAAACTTACGCACCGAATTAATAAGCAGAAACTTTTCTTGGCGAATTTAGCCGAAGAAAAGGGTTTTTATTGAAAAAAGATAGGTAAACATTATGCGTGTTGCAGATTTTTATTTTGATCTTCCTGATGAATTAATTGCACGCTATCCACAAAAAGAGAGAACCGCCAGTCGATTATTAAAATTAGATGGAAACAGTGGCGAATTCTCACATCACCATTTTAGAGATGTACTCTCTTTTGTGAATCCGGGAGATTTATTAGTTTTTAATAATACTCGTGTCATTCCAGCTCGAATCTATGGTAGAAAAAGTAGTGGTGGAAAATTAGAAGTTCTGGTTGAACGTGTATTAGATGATAAAAGCTGTTTGGCTCACGTGCGAGCATCAAAAGCACCTAAAGAGGGTAGCGAGCTAATTTTAGGGGAAGATAAACTCGGGGAGGGGAACGGTATTCGAGTGCTAATGCTCGGGCGTCAAGAGGCGTTGTTCCACTTACAATTTGATATTGCAGGATCGCTATTTGATACTTTGCAACAAATTGGGCATATTCCATTGCCACCTTATATTGATCGCCCTGATGAAGATGCCGATCAAGAACGTTATCAAACGGTTTATAGTAAAGTTCCAGGAGCAGTTGCAGCACCAACAGCCGGCTTACATTTTGATGATGAATTATTAGCCGCATTGCGGGCGAAAGGAGTAAATACTGCTTTTGTTACCTTACACGTTGGGGCAGGAACATTCCAACCAGTGCGAGTAGAAAATATTGAAGATCACCATATGCACGCTGAATATGCGGAAGTTCCGCCTGATGTCGTTGATGCTGTGTTAGCAACTAAAGCAGCGGGGAAACGTGTGATTGCCGTTGGTACTACATCTGTAAGATCGTTAGAAAGTGCTGCTTTAGCAGCGGAGCAACATCAAAGTGGAAAATTGTTGGAGCCTTTCTTTGCGGATACCACCATTTTTATTTATCCAGGGAAAAAATTTAGGGTGGTCGATTGCTTAATTACTAACTTTCATTTACCAGAATCCACCTTGATTATGTTGGTTTCTGCATTTGCGGGTTATGACAATATTATGCGAGCTTATCGCAATGCAGTAGAAAATCGCTATCGCTTTTTTAGTTATGGGGATGCGATGTTTTTAACTAAGAAAAATGATCCTATTTAAAAATGAAATAGGTGATATTTAGCCGCTCTGTTTTTTGAGTTGGTCTGTTTAACTTCGAACTGTTTATTCGTTGATGGAGAAAATATGAAATATGAATTAAAAAAGACGGATGGTCGTGCTCGTCGAGGGCAACTGACATTTGAACGTCCACAAGGTACTTTTACTGTTCAAACGCCAGCTTTTATGCCGGTTGGTACTTACGGCACAGTAAAAGGTATGACACCAGAAGAAGTCCGTGCAACAGGGGCAGAAATTTTATTAGGTAATACCTTTCACCTTTGGCTACGCCCGGGACAAGAGATTATGCGTAAACACGGGGACTTGCACGATTTTATGCAATGGCACCGTCCAATTTTAACCGACTCTGGCGGTTTCCAGGTGTTTAGTTTAGGCAAATTACGCAAAATTACTGAAGAAGGGGTAAAATTCCAAAATCCAATTAATGGCGAACGCATCTTCTTATCGCCAGAAAAATCAATGGAAATTCAATATGATCTTGGATCAGATATTGTGATGATCTTTGATGAATGTACGCCTTACCCATCAACCTTTGATTACGCTAAAAACTCAATGGAGCTTTCATTACGTTGGGCTAAACGTTGTCGTGATCGCTTTGATCAATTAGGTAATAAAAATGCCCTATTTGGAATTATCCAAGGTGGTGTGCATGAAGAATTACGCCAAGTATCTTTAGATGGGTTATTAGAAATTGGTTTTGATGGCTATGCCGTAGGCGGCTTAGCTGTGGGTGAACCAAAAGAAGATATGCATCGTATTCTTGATTATATTTGTCCGAAGATTCCACAAGATAAACCACGTTATTTAATGGGCGTGGGTAAACCGGAAGATCTGGTTGAAGGGGTAAGACGTGGAATCGATATGTTTGACTGCGTGATGCCAACACGTAATGCACGTAATGGACATCTATTCGTAACTGATGGTGTGGTAAAAATTCGTAATGCTAAATACCGTGATGATACAACACCGTTAGATCCTGAATGTGATTGTTATACCTGTAAGCACTACACGAAATCTTACCTTTATCATTTGGATAAATGTGGTGAAATTTTGGGTGCAAGATTAAATACCATTCACAATTTGCGTTACTATCAACGTTTAATGGAGCAAATTCGTCAAGCCATTGAAGAAGATCGCTTTGAGGATTTTGTGAAAGAGTTCTATGCGAGAATTGGTAAGCCAGTTCCGTAGCATCTCCCCCAGCCCCTCTTCACGAG
>NZ_JAQIBB010000043.1:0-4213 GCF_027920745.1 Gallibacterium faecale
ATAATGTTGAGGGCGAAGCCACAGCGAATTTGCAAATTAACGTAGGTCAAACCTCAACAATCAACAGCGTTGTCATCAACACTGATGGTAAAACAACCAATGAAGGTACATTGAATGTCGGTGGTGGTTCAGGATCGATTACTGTAAATGGCGGTACCTTAGCATCGTCAGGTACAACAACTGCAGGTACGTTGACAGTTAATCAAGGCGTTAAAGAGGGTGGTGCTGTTCGTTCAGGTGAAGTTAATGTTACGGGTGGTACTACGACAGCCACTACAACCGATATTCAAGATGGTACTGTTACAGTAAGTGACGGTGCTAAATTAAGTGGCGGTGAAATCAAAGTCGGTAATGGAGATGGTACAGCAGCATCTGATTCCGCTGGCTTAGTGGTGAATGGTGAAGTTGAAGCAACAAGTGTAACCGTCAAAAATGATGGCACAGTTGATGTGGGTACAACCGGTAAATTGGGAACAGAGACTTCAGCCATTCCTACTGTTAATGTTGATGGTGGTACATTGAATTCTTCTGGTACAACCAATGCAACAACCTTAACTGCAGATAATGGCGGTAAGGTGAATGTGAATGGTGGCACAACCACAGCGACGACGTTAAACGTTAATAATGACGGTGCGGTGAAAGTTAATGCGGGTACAGCCGATATTACGACCACCAATATCAAAGATGGTGCTGTAACCGTTGCCGCTGGAGCAACTTTAGACAGTGATACCTTAAACGTGGGTGACGGTAGCGATAGTAGTGGTACAGCAACCTTAACCAATGCGGGTACCGTGAATGCGGATAATGTGACAGTAAAATCAGATGGTCAGTTAGACAACAATGGCACATTGGGTGATGCAGACACCGCGATTACTGTGGACGGCGGTACATTGAACTCCACCGGCACCACCAATGCAGCAAGCTTAGCCGTAGACAATGACGGTACAGTAAATGTGAATGGCGGTACCACAGATGTTGGCACTACTAATATCAATGATGGTACGGTTTCTGTAGGTGCTAACGGTACCTTAGACAGTGATACTCTCAATGTAGGTGATGGTACAGATGGTGCAGGCACAGCAGCGTTGACCAATGAGGGTACCGTGAATGCGGATAATGTGACAGTAAAATCAGATGGTCAATTAGACAACAACGGCACATTGGGTGATACCGAAACTAACATCGCTGTAGAAGGTGGTACATTGAACTCTACTGGCACCACCAATGCGAATACTTTAACTGTAGACAATGACGGTAAGGTAAATGTGAATGACGGTACCACAGATGTTGGCACTACTAATATCAATGATGGTACGGTTTCTGTAGGTGCTAACGGTACCTTAGACAGTGATACTCTCAATGTAGGTGATGGTACAGATGGTGCAGGCACAGCAGCGTTGACCAATGCAGGAACTGTGGCATCTGACATTATTAATGTGAATAAAGACGGTAATTTAACCAATACAGGCGAATTAACCGCAGATACTGCGTTGAATGTAGATGGTGGTACCGTAGCCTTAGATGACGGCACAATCACAACACCGGAAACCAATATCAAAGCAGGTACAGTAAACGTTGGTACTGATGGTACTTTAGATGCAGGTAAACTCACCGTGGGTGATGGTAATGGTGATCCAAGTACCGCATCACTTAATGCAGATGGTACAGTGAAAGCGACCGATTTAGTGGCAAATAAAGACGGTAATATTGCGGTAAATAATGGTGCTACAGTGACTGCAACAACCAGTGCGAAGGTAGCGGGTGGTATTATTGCCATTAACCAAGGCGGTATCTTAAATTCTGGTGAGCATGGTGAAAATGACTTTGTTGTCGATTCAGGTAGTGTCAATGTTGATGGTACCTTGAATGCGAAAAACATCACCTCTGATCCAGCGCAAGACAGCAGTGCGGATGATGCGAAGATCAATGTGGGTAGCACAGGTACGCTTAACCTTAAACCAACTGGTGATCAACCTTTATTTGCTGGTTTAGATACCTCTAAAGGTGATGCTATCAATGTCGATGGTAAGTTAAATGTAGATGTAGCAGATGGTAATACCGCAACTCAAGCGAATACCGCAGGCATTACGGGTACAGGTACCTTAAATAAAGAAGGTAATGGTGGTTTAGTGTTAACTGCACCAACTAACACACTTGGTACCGTAAATGCTAATGATGGTGTATTGACTGTCGATAATGGTTCTAAACTTAACGCCAATACATTGAATGTCGGTGATAGTGACGATAAGCCAGCGACTGTGAATGTGAATGGTGAAGCAGCAGCTGCCGATGTGAACATTGCTAAAGATGGTACCTTGAATGTGGGTGATGCTTCTGGTACACCTGCGGGTAAATTGGCTGCAACCAATCCTATTTCAATGAATGGTGGTACGCTCAATGTGAATCCAAATGCAACATTAACGACGCCTAATATTGTAAGTCCTGATACAGCTGATAATGAGACATCAACGGTTAATGTTGCCAACGATGCGACATTAAATCTTAATCCAACAGATGGTGCTAAACTCTTTGATGGATTTAACAGTGCACCGGGTGGTAAAGATGCGATTAACTTGGATGGTACGTTAAACCTTAATGTGGCATCAGGTACAGTAACCCAACCTGTTTCTGCGCCAATTAGTGGTAATGGTACATTCAACAAAGAGGGTAGTGGTACCTTCGATGTGAAAGCCAACAACCCATTTACTGGAGCAGTCAATGTGAATGATGGCACATTGCAAATTTCTGAGGGTGGTAAGTTAGGTAACGCAACAGTGAATGTAAATTCACCAGCGACTTTAGCAGTAGACAAGAACGGTACTGAGCTAGGTAATCTCAACCTAAACGGTGGGGGTACCTTATCAGTAGCAGCAACACCTGCAGGTTATGCAAAAATTCAAGTTAATGGTGATGCTAACCTTAATAATGGTCATCTCTTTACGGATATCGCAGGTAGCCATGAGGAAGACTTAGAGAATGGTAACTTTGCTAATGTGATTTCAACACCGAATGGTCAAATTATTGGGGATTTTGCAAGTTATGATGACAATAGCCATCTTTTTAATTTTGTTCCTTATATTACCGATGATCATAAAGCGGTGGGTTTAACCCCTTATTCTGTTGGTGGTGATCACAGCCTTGAAAGTATTTCAAATAAATTAGGTTTTGGTCGTGCTGCAGATGCGGGGCGTGCATTGGATACTATCTTTAAAGCAAACCCAGCAAATGAACTCTCACGTTTGTTCTATACCATTCGTGATGACAAACAAGCAGCAAATGCCGTACTAGAATCATTGCCAACCTTAGCGGGTGCAAGTAGCCAAGTTGTTGCTGATACCAGCAGACATTTAGCAAATCTTGCGAAAATTTATGACCGTTGTGAAGATAACGTTCAACAAGGTGATAAACATATTTGGGCGAAAACTTTCGGTAGTTGGGGTACCCAAGATCAATACCAAGGTGCAGCAGGATATCGTAGCGAAAGTTATGGTTTTGCTGCTGGGGTTGAGAAATGTCACCAACAAACTCGCTTAGGCGTGATGATGGGATATGCTTATGACCATGTTCGTAGCCGTGAATCTGTTTCAGATCAGCGTTTACGTGCAGATACCATCCAAGCAGGTATTTATGGTAATACACCAATTAGCTCTATTGCTGATTTAGACTTTAGAGCAGGTATTGGTTACAGTGATGTAGGTACGGAACGTAACATTAAGTTTGCGAACCGTACTGCACAAGGTAACTATGGTAATAAGATTGGTTATGCTGGTGTGGGAGTGAACTTTAATGCGTTCTCATCTGAACAAGCTGTGATCAAACCATTTATCCGTTTAGATTATCAAGTAGTGCGTAATAACCATTACACAGAACGTGGTGCAGGTGTGTTAAATCTAAATGTTGATGCAGGTACTAACCAATCATTAGTTAGTCAAGTTGGTGTTGATATGAAAGCACATCTTGCTGATAAACTTTCTGTTAATACTCGTGTTAGTGTAGGTTATGACCTTGTTGGTGAACCAGCTTCTGTACGTGCAGCATTTGCAGGGGCACCAGATATTAAGTTCACAACTCAAGGTGCACAACATGGTCGTGTCAGCGGTGAATTGGGAATTGAAATGAATTACCACATTACCCCTGCTGCAACGTTATCGGTAGGTTATGATGCGTCAGCGCGTAAAGGCTATATTGAACATACACCAAACATTATGTTTAA
>NZ_JAQIBB010000044.1:0-39824 GCF_027920745.1 Gallibacterium faecale
CAAATTACTTAGAAGGTCTATTTGGAGATTTAAAGAACAAATTGAGATGCCATCAAGGGTTAAAGAAGGAACGTAAGATTAAGTTTATTCAGGATTATTTGATGAGTAAAAATGACTTTTAGCCTCCAAAATGTCCATTAGGAGTCAAATTTTTCTGAAAATTCTTCAAATAGACGAATTCCACTTATTTCAAAACCAGTAAATTCGATCACATTACTCAGAATAATATCTATATCAGTGGCAGCACGTTGAGAAATAACGACAGACTTAGCCATTTACTACCTGGTTAAGTGATGAATTTAAATCTTTCGATGTTTTTTGTATAGTTTTTCGCATACGAGTTTTAGCCTGCTCTAGCGTGATATATTTGCCAGCAGAGATATCTTCTCTAGCCTCTTTTATTTTCTCTGCTACAAATTCATCATAGCCATGTTCTTTTACAAACATACACATCTCCTTTTTGACAAGTAGTTTCATTGTATTAATTCACTGTGGAAAAAGATACAGCACTATAAATATATTTTATAAAAATTTGTATGTAATACTAAATTGTAAGGCATAAATTTCTCTAGAAAATTACTTTTTAGAGATATGTTTTATCTATTCCATACCAGAGGTTAAACGTTGTAATAAACGATCCATTGCACGATAACTTAACGCTTCGGCTAAATGTGTACGCTGAATATCGGATTCATTGGCAAGATCAGCAATAGTACGTGCAACACGTAAAATACGGTGATAAGCACGCACCGATAACCCCAATTTATTCAATGCGGTTTCTAAAAACACAGCATCATTTTGTTGTAACTTACAGTATCTCTCAATCTCTTTGCCTGATAAATGGGCATTAATCTTACCTGAGCGAGTAAGTTGCTGTTCCCGTACTTGGAGCACCAGCTGGCGTAACTTTTCACTACTGTTTTCATCTTTAGGTAATTGTTGTAATGTGCCTTGTGGCAATAAAGGCACTTCAATCGAAAGATCGAAACGATCTAAAAACGGACCAGATAAACGATTCAGATACCGCATAATTTGTTGTGGTGAAGTGCGATTATGTGTACCTTGATAATGCCCGGTTGGGCTTGGATTCATTGCCGCAATGAGTTGAAACTTAGCCGGGAATGTGACTTTAGCGGATGTTCTTGAAATGACAATTTCTCCACTTTCTAATGGTTGTCGTAAGGCATCTAAGACTTTGCGATCAAATTCAGGGAGTTCATCTAAAAAAAGGACACCATTATGTGCTAAAGAGATTTCACCGGGTTTCGGGATCGTGCCACCACCGACTAATGCTGCCATCGAAGCACTATGATGTGGTGCACGAAATGGACGTTGCTTCCAATGTCGGTAATCAAGACGGTGTTGCACTAAACTGTTAATTGCCGCTGTTTCGATAGCCTCTTGTTCATTCATTTCAGGAAGTAGAGTGGTTAAACGACTGGCCAACATAGTTTTTCCAGTTCCGGGTGGGCCAAGAAACAATAGATTATGTTGCCCTGCCGCAGCAATTAACAAAGCACGTTTGGCGTGTTGTTGGCCAATAATATCGGTCATATCGAGGACAGAATGTGAAGAGTTTTGCTCGGTAATCTCTAATGTTTGAGCAATAGGTAAGGTATGTTGTTGATTGAGAAAGCTGACAACTTCTAATAATGAATCAGCAAAATAGGTTTGTGTATTGGCAACTAATGTTGCTTCTGTTGCATTTTGTTTGGCAATGATCAACTCTCGTTTTACTTTTTGTGCCGCAAGAATAGCAGGAATCACACCTTGTACACCACGTAAGTTACCCGTTAAGGCTAACTCTCCCACAAACTCAAACGATCGTAATCGTTTAGCGTCAATTTGCCCTGAGGCAGCAAGAATACCTAAGGCAATAGGTAGATCAAAACGACCTCCCTCTTTGGGTAGATCTGCTGGGGCAAGATTAATTGTGATACGTTGTGGAGGATAACGAAAATTGGCATTAAGTAATGCGCTGCGGACACGATCTCTTGCTTCTTTTACGGTGGTTTCGGGTAAACCAACAAGGGTCAACCCCGGCGATCCTTTACTAATATGCACTTCAATCGTAACCAGTGGTGCTTCAACACCAATAGAAGCACGGCTATAAACAATAGCTAATGACATAATTTTCCCGTTAATTAAATAAAATTAAAGATAAAAGTTTTTACGGGAACAACGTGAAAAAATATATTGATTTGCGATCAGGATCGTGAAAGAAAAATAAACCCACAAATGGAAATATTCATTTGTGGGTAACTGTATATAGAAAGAAGATGTTATTTTACCTCAACACCTTTGGCTTGTAGGTCTGCATGGTAAGATGAACGAACGAATGGACCACAAGCGGCGTGTTCAAAGCCCATTTGTTTAGCTTTCGCACGGAATTCATCGAATTCTGTTGGCGGTACATAACGAGCAACGGGTAAATGGTGACGGCTAGGTTGTAAATATTGACCTAATGTCAGCATTGTCACGCCGTTATCACGTAAGTCTTGCATAACTTCAAGAATTTCTTCATTGGTTTCGCCTAAACCAACCATTAAACCAGACTTAGTTGGAATATGAGGGAACATCTGTTTGAATTCACGTAACAGACGTAATGACCATTGATAATCAGCACCTGGACGCACTTCTTTATATAAACGAGGGATATTTTCCAAGTTGTGATTGAATACATCAGGTGGATTTTCTGACAGTTTTTCTAATGCGACTTCAATACGACCACGGAAGTCAGGCACTAAAATTTCAATTTTGATATTTGGGTTTAAGGCACGAATTTCTTTAACACATTCGGCGAAATGTCCAGCACCGCCATCGCGTAAATCATCTCGGTCAACCGATGTAATTACTACATAACGTAACCCCATATCTTTAATTGTTTGTGCGAGTTTTTTCGGTTCTTCTGGATCTGGTGGTAAAGGTTTACCATGGGCAACATCACAGAATGGACAGCGGCGAGTACAGATCGCACCTAAGATCATAAACGTTGCTGTACCATGATGGAAACACTCAGCTAAGTTAGGGCAAGATGCCTCTTCACACACTGAATTGAGTCCATTTTTACGCATTGCTTTTTTGATATTAAGAATTTTCTCTGAAGTGGCTGGGAGTTTAATCTTCATCCATTCAGGTTTTGGTAGTAATTCTTGGTTTGGATCGATATTTTTTACTGGGATAATTGACGTTTTCGCCGCATCACGGTATTTCACGCCACGTTCCATTTTAAATGGTGTGCCCATATTAATATTCCTTATTTGTTGTCGGGAAAGCCATCAACATAGCTTAACTGTTGGTAGCCAATTAAATCTGTAAAATGTTTGATCAGTTTTGGTGCGACATCTGCACAGGTAATTTCTGTATCAATAAAATCTTGTAATTGACACATTTCTAAACCAGCATAACCACAAGGATTAATAGTGTGGAATGGTGATAAATCCATATGGATGTTAAATGCTAAACCATGGAAAGAACAGCCTTTGCGAATCCGTAATCCAAGCGAGCAAATTTTTTTACCATCAATATAAACACCGGGTGCATCTGGCTTTGGATAGCCCTCAATGCCATAATCCGCTAATGTTTTTACCACGCACTGTTCTAAATCGGTCACGAGATCTCTTACGGATAATGGTGATTCATTGCCAGACAACTTATCAATTAATTTGCGTCTTTTGATATCCACGAGGATATACATAACTTGCTGACCTGGTCCGTGATAAGTTACTTGTCCACCACGATCAGATTGCACAATTGGAATATCAGTTTTGGTTAGAATATGTTCCGCTTTGCCTGCTTGCCCTTGAGTAAAAACGGGCGGGTGTTGGACTAACCAAATTTCATCAATAGTTTCAGCGGTGCGTTGATCGGTAAATTCTTGCATACGGTGCCAAATGGTATCGTAAGGTTGCACACCAAGTTGACGAATAATCACTTGCTGCTCAAGATGTTCTGTTGTACTTCCCATAGATACCATCCTTGTTATAACACCATTCTTACTAACTCGATTTCAGCAAGCTCTTTATACAGTGTTTCCACTTGTTCAATATTTTGTGCGGTAATGGTAATAGAAACAGAGTGGTATTTGCCATTACGGCTTGGTTTGATAGATGGGCTGTAATCACCCGGAGCGTGTTGTTGCACAACGGCAAGAACACGATCGGTGAGTTCTGGATGAGCTAAACCAACGACTTTGTAAGGAAAGTCGCAAGGAAACTCTAATAAATCTTTTAATTTTGGTTGTTCTTGTTGCATGATCTCTTCTCTTTTTTCTTTGATAACTGTTTTGTTATAAACCAAATAGGCAAGCTATCAATGGAATTTAACCCACCGCATATGGGGTGGGTTAGATAAATTTCAAGGAATAAGCAAACTACTTAAAAGGAACTATTCTAACTAAAAATGCTTTTTACTGTAAGCACTATCCAGTCCCAAATTTTGCCAACAAAACCAGCCTCTTCAACATTGTCCATAACTTGAAGGTTTGCGGTTTGAATATCTTTGCCATCTAATTGATAAACAATTGAACCAACAACTTGGCCTTTCTTCAATGGGGCTTCTAAGAATTTTTGGTTAAGTTGATAACGTGCTTTAACAGATTGGCTCTTACCTTTTGGAATAACCAAATAAACGTCTGAAAGTGTACCTAATTTTACTTTACTCTCTTTACCATAATAAATTGGTTGTTCAGATACTACTTGATTTGCTGCTAATGGTTTTACATTTTCAAAATTAGCAAATCCCCATTGTAAGAGTTTTTTGCTTTCTACTTCACGGCCTTTAAAAGAACTTACTCCCATAACCACCGAGATAAGACGCATATTATTATCTACAGCAGAAGCAACCAGGTTATAACCAGCTTCGTCGGTATGACCTGTTTTTAAACCATCAACTTTGAGATTTTTATCCCATAATAGACCGTTACGGTTTGGTTGTTTGATGTTATTAAAAGTGAACTCTTTTTCAGCATAGATATGGTATTCCTCTGGTAAGTCACGAATTAATTTCGCACCGATAATTGCCATATCACGTGATGTTGAATATTGGTTTTCATGGTCTAACCCATGCACTGTTTCAAAGTGGGTATTTTTTAAGCCAAATTGATCAACATATTGATTCATCATATTGATGAAGTTGGCTTGTGAACCGGCTAAATATTTCGCCATTGCAACACAAGCATCATTACCAGAAGCAATGATAATACCTTTATTTAAATCAGCGACTGATACTTGTTGATTAACATTAAGGAACATTTTTGATGAACCAGGGAAGTTTTTCCCCCAAGATTCTTCATCAATAGTGACCATATCGGTATTGTGGATTTTGCCTTCTTTGAGTGCTTGCCCAATCACGTAACTGGTCATCATTTTGGTTAATGAAGCAGGATAATGTTTTTGATCTGGGTTTAGTGCGGCTAACACAGCACCTGTGTGGTAATCCATTAAAATATAAGTTTGCGCATTAACTTGTGGCGGTGCAATATCATAAACACCTTCTGCATATGCAATAGAAATGCTAGAAAAACTGAGTAAACCGGCTAACACAAGTTTTTTCAGTTTTTTAGAGTACAATGACATGTTTTCTTCCTTACAACTTATTTGAATATATGGCACAACACGTTGCTGGAAACGCTGTGTTGTGCCGACATTGAATGCGTATAATTATATCGCGATAAAGGAAAGGTTTTAAACCTTTAAGTATTACAGATTAATAGCGATAAGTGTAAAGTTGGCTATTTTCTGGATTTAAACGAGAAAAGGCGAGTTTAATGCTATTTACCTTAGCTTGATCAACTAATGGACCAAAATGGATATTAAATTTGTCACCTTCTTGAGTGATTTCTGTTTTAACATCATTCATTGCAAGGTCAGAGATTAATTGCTCTGCTTTTTCTCTACTTTCTATATTGCTTGCGGTAAGCTTAAATTGGCTGTTGACTTTTTGTGTCTTTAACTCAGGTGTGACATCATCTTGCATTTGTTGGCGTGAGGCAATTAATGTAATTCCGCCTTTACCTGACAGGTTGCCATTACGATCAATAATGACCATATCTAATTTTACATTAGCAACACCACGCGCTGTCATGCCTAGTTCTTTTGCCGCAGCTTTGGAAAGATCAATAATCCGGTTTGAATGGAAAGGTCCTCTATCATTAATACGCACTACAACTTTTTTGTGGTTACGTAAATTAGTCACTAACACATAACTGTTCAATGGTAATGTTTTATGTGCAGCGGTGAAGAGTTTTTCATTATAAACCTCACCACTTGATGTTCTTTGTCCTACAAATTTAGGATGATAAAAAGTCGCTTTGCCTTGCTTGGCATAATTTTTAGCTTCTTTTGAGGTAACGGTTCGATACCGTACACCTTTTACGATATAAGTTTTACTTGTGTTCTTTTTAGGATGATATTGTAACTTTGGACCCGCAATACCATAAACTTTCTTAGTTTCATTTTTTACTTCTGTCTTGGCTAACGCAACAGACGTCTGAAACAGAAAAAATAACGTAGCCAATACAGTTAAATATTTCTTTAGTTTCATATTAAATATGTTCCCTAACTTTCTTTGATTGCTCAAATGGAAATTAGCTTCCATGAGAAAGCATTCGTCGATGTGTATGTATTGACATTATTAACCCGAAACCGGCCATTAATGTCACAAATGAAGTCCCACCATAACTGATTAGTGGTAATGGAACTCCTACAACAGGCAAAATACCGCTCACCATACCAATATTAACAAAGACATAAACGAAGAATATCAATGTTAAAGCGCCGGTCAAAATACGACCGAAGGCGTCTTGTGCTTTCGCACCAATAATTAATCCTCTCCCAATAATAAATAAATAGATCGTTAATAAAATAATAATCCCAACTAGACCGTGCTCCTCACTTAATACTGCAAAAATAAAGTCAGTATGCGGTTCAGGTAAAAATTCTAATTGTGACTGCGTTCCCATCATCCAACCTTTACCAAACAGCCCACCAGAGCCAATGGCAATTTTAGATTGAATAATATGATAACCTGCGCCTAATGGATCCTTTTCTGGATCAAGCAAGGTTAATACCCGTGTTTTTTGGTAATCATACATCAAGTAAAACCATAACACAGGAATAAAAGCTGCTACGCCGACGATGGCAGAAGCAATTAATTTCCAACTCATGCCAGCAAGAAATACCACGAAGATACCTGATGCTGCAACAAGAATTGATGTACCTAGGTCAGGTTGAATTGCAACTAATAACGTCGGTACGATAATTAACAGTAAGGCGATTACTGTATTTAATAAACTCGGCGGTAATTGACGTTTACCTAAAAAGGTTGCCACCATCAATGGGACCGAAAGTTTAATTAATTCTGAAGGCTGAAAACGGAATAAACCTAAATCCAACCAACGTTGTGCACCTTTACTAGTGGTTCCAATTAAATCCACTAAAATCAATAGGATAATACCTACAACGTATAAGTAAGGTGCTATTTTTTGATAAAATCGCGGGGGTAATTGGGCAAAAATAAACATTACCGCAAACCCCATTGCCACTTGCATGACACGATTATCAAGCATTTTTTCGCTGCCACCAGATGCACTATATAACACGATTAGGCCATAAATAACAACGACAATTAAACCTAGAAGCAGTTTTAAATCAATGTGTAACTTCTGCCATAAGGACACTATTGTATGTTTTTCAGTCATTGTGTCGATACTCCGCTAGGATTAAATTCACCATTTGTTTGTTTATGCGCAAAATAATAGTCAAAAATTTGTCTGACAATCGGTGCCGCGTTTCCAGAACCACCGCCAGCATTTTCCATAATAATGGTGACAATGACTTCTGGATTATCAAATGGGGCAAAAGCATTGAACCAGGCGTGGTCGTGCAGGTGCTTAGATAAATTTTTAGAATTATAAGTTTCATTTTTTTTCAAACTAAACACTTGTGCAGTACCTGATTTTCCTGCCATTTTGTAAGGTGTACCAACGAAAGCCTTTCTTGCTGTTCCATTAGGACTATTCACCACCCCATACATCCCTTGTTTCGCAATATTCCAAGAAGCTGTGGTCGGTTCAGTAATATCTGGGTAAGGGTGCTGATCTTGATAAGGTTCAACTTGGTTACCAATAATTTCCTGCATTAAATGTGGCGTATTCACTTTGCCATTATTAATTAAGATTGCTAACGCTTTGGCTAATTGTAATGGTGTCGCAGTCCAATAACCTTGTCCAATTCCAACAGGAATTGTATCTCCTTGGAACCATAGTTTTTTATACCGTTTTTGTTTCCATTCGCGGGTCGGCATCACGCCGTTAGTTTCTTCTAAAATATCTACGCCAGTAGATTGACCGAAGCCAAATTTTTGCATCCATTCTGAGAGACGATCAATTCCCATCTGATAAGCAACGTTATAGAAGAATGTATCAGAAGATTCTGTAATACCTTTGATTACATTTGTAGAACCATGCCCGGTTTTTAGCCAGTTGCGGAAACGTTTTGTTGTATTAGGAATTGCAAAATAACCCGGATCATAGAAGGTAGTATTTGGCGTAATGACCCCTTCCGTCAAAGCAGACACTGCAATAAACGGTTTCACAGTAGAGGCTGGTGGGTAAGCGCCTTGTAATGCACGACTATATAAAGGACGATCACTATCATTTAATAAACGTTGATAGTCGTTATAGGAAATACCATCTACAAATAGATTATTATCGTAACTTGGAGTAGATACCATCGCGAGAATACTACTGTCTTTTGGATTCATTACCACGACAGCTGCTTTTTGATCCCCAAGTAAATTAAAAATATAACGCTGTAAATCCACATCTAAGGTCAAGCGAATATTTTTACCAGCAATCGCAGGTTGTTCACGTAATTTACGAATGACTTTCCCTTGGCTATTGACTTCAACTTCTTCAAAACCGACTTGTCCATGTAGAACGTCTTCATAATAGCGTTCAATCCCTAACTTCCCGATATCGTGTGTACCAGAATAGTTTACTTCTTTCTCTTCTTGTTTAAGGCGTTCTACATCACGATCATTAATACGGGCAACATAGCCAAGAATATGGGTAAGTGGCTCACCATAGAGATAGTGTCGTTTAAAATAAGGTTTAACTTCAATGTTTGGAAAGGCATATTGATTAACAGAAAAACGAGCAATCTGTTCTTCGCTTAAATCGGCTTTTAATAAAATTGGTGTATAACGTTGTGAACGACGACGTTCTTTTTTAAAAGCCTCAATATCATCATCAGTAAGCCCGACGATTTGACGCAGTTGATTAAAGGTTTCGTCTAAATTATCGACTTTTTCAGGAACAATATATAAACCAAAGAAGGTTAAGTTTTCTGCTAAAATTTTATTATTTTTATCGTAAATAAAGCCGCGAGTAGGGGCGATAGGCAGTAACTTAATCCGGTTTCCATTCGAGCGTGTTTGATAGGCCTCATAATTCACAACTTGTAAGTTATACAGATTGGTAATTAATACGCCAGTCAGAATTATTACACCAATAAATGAAATTAATGCACGACGCGCAAACAGATTACTTTCTGCTTGATTGTCACGAATCGTCTCCTTTTCTTGCAATAATTTCAAAAATTTCATCTTAATTATTCTCGATGATAAGGGTGATTAGTGGTTAAACTCCAAGCACGATAAAGACTTTCAGCTACAACGATACGAACCAATGGATGCGGTAAAGTGAGCGGTGATAAAGACCAACTACGTTCAGCAGCCTGTTTACATTCAGGTGATAATCCTTCCGGGCCACCAATTAATAAACTGACATCTCGACCATCTTGTTTCCAGCTTTCTAATTGTTGTGCTAATTGTGGTGTAGTCCAAGGTTTACCTGGAATATCAAGGGTAACAATCATACTATTTTTACCACAAGCAGCTAACATTAACTCACCTTCTTTTTCTAAGATTCGTTTAATATCTGCATTTTTGCCTCGCTTTCCAGCGGGGATTTCAATCAACTCAAGTGGTAAATCCTTAGGAAAACGGCGTTGGTATTCTTCAAAACCGGCAGTTACCCAAGCAGGCATTTTAGTCCCTACGGCAATTAGCTGTATTTTCATTAGATTATGCCCAAAGTTTTTCTAATTGATAGAGATTGCGAGCTTCTTCTTGCATGATATGCACCATAACTTGCCCGAAATCAACTACGATCCAATCGCTTGTGTTAAAGCCTTCTGCACCAAAATTTTCAATCTGTTTTTGTTTGCAATTTGTCATTAAATTTTCGCCTAAAGAAGCGACGTGACGACTGGAGTTACCAGTGCAGATAATTAAATGATCAGTGATAGGTGATTTGCCTTTCACATCAAGAACTAAAATATCTTTTGCTTTTAAATTATCTAGTTCATCGACAATAATTTCTAACACGCTAAAGCCCTTTTTTGCTTAAAAAATGATACATCTTGAAAATTTAAGGGGCGAATTGTACCACGATATTTTTGTAGAGGGAAATTAGAACAAAATTGTGTGAGGTGAAAATTAGAGAATGCCATTTAACTTCAATTAAATGGCATATCTGTTTTTATCTATGACGAGGATTTGCTGCGTAATATTTCTTATTGGTTGTTGTCTTTTTTATCTTAGGTAAGGGTAATAACACAGTAGGATCGTAATGACTGACGGGGATCTGGTGACCAATATATTGTTCAATTGCTGGCAGATTAATTGCATAATCTTCACATGCAAAACTAATTGAAATGCCTGTTTCTCCCGCACGGCCAGTACGCCCAATTCGATGCACATAATCTTCATAATCATCAGGTAAATCATAGTTAAAAACGTGCGTTACTTGAGGAATATGTAAGCCACGTGCTGCTACATCTGTTGCCACTAAAATATCGAGTTCGCCTTGTGTGAATTGTTCCAATAATTTAAAACGTTTCTTTTGTAAGACGTCACCTGTGAGTAAACCCACACGGTGCCCATCAGCCAACAAATATTGCCAAATTTTTTCGCATTGATGTTTAGTATTGGCAAATACAATACAACGTTCTGGCCATTCCTCTTCGAGTAATGTAAGTAATAACTTCATCTTATCTTGGTTAGAGGGATAAAAAAGTTCCTCTTTTACAGTGTCGGCTGTTTTATATGCGGATTCTATTTCAACATAATGCGGATCATTCATATCTTCAAAAGCCAACTCACGTACTTTGAAAGAGAGCGTGGCAGAAAAGAGCATTGTTAATCGTTCAGTAGGTGGTGGGCAATGCCGTAATAAATAGCGAATATCTCGAATAAATCCGAGATCAAACATTCTGTCGGCTTCGTCTAAAACTACACATTGAATATGATTTAAGGAGATAACGCGTTGTTTTACATAGTCAATTACCCGACCGGTCGTACCTATTAGAATATTGACACCATCTTGTAATGTTTGTAACTGTTTCTCGTAACCATCACCACCATAAGCCAAACCTAGTGTTAATCCTGTTTTTTCTGCAAATATCTGTGCATCATGATGAATTTGTACAGCGAGTTCTCGGGTCGGGGCAAGAATCAGTGCGGAGAGTTGAGCTTTTGCTTGGGGTGATTTTTGTAAATATTGGAATAGGGCAGTTAGAAAAGCAACGGTTTTACCTGTTCCAGTTTGTGCTTGTCCTGCAATATCTTTCCCTTGTAAAGAATATGGCAGCGAAAGCGCTTGAATTGGGGTGCAGTATTCCATCCCCATTTGCTGTAAGGCAGCTAAGATCGCAGGATCAAGCGAAAAATCACGAAAACGTGTTGATGTGAGATATTGATGTTCCATAAATTAGAAATAAAGTTAAGATTTTATTAAATTCAGCGCAAATTCTACTCTAAAACTAGACAATAGTCTTTTTTAATGGTAATTTTGCGACTGAATTTTTATCTCATATCTAAATTACAATTCGTTTTTAATCTAATCTACAACAACATTTCAGTTATTATGAATTTAACAGAATTAAAAAATACGCCTGTTTCTGAGCTTGTGAAATTGGGCGAGGAACAAATGGGGCTAGAAAATTTAGCTCGTTTAAGAAAACAAGACATTATTTTCGCAATCCTTAAACAACATTCAAAAAGTGGTGAAGACATTTTTGGTGATGGTGTTTTAGAAATTTTACCTGATGGCTTTGGTTTCTTACGTTCTGCAGATAGTTCTTATTTAGCTGGCCCAGATGATATTTATGTTTCCCCAAGTCAGATTCGCCGTTTTAACCTGCGTACAGGGGATATGATCGAAGGTAAAATTCGACCGCCAAAAGAAGGTGAACGTTATTTTGCTCTTCTCAAAGTTAATCAAGTCAATGATGACCGTCCTGAAATCTCCCGTAATAAAATCCTTTTTGAAAATCTTACTCCATTACACGCAAATTATCGTTTACGTATGGAACGTGGTAATGGTTCAACAGAAGATTTAACTGCACGTATTTTGGATTTAGCTGCACCAATCGGGAAAGGACAACGTGCTTTAATCGTTGCACCACCGAAAGCAGGTAAGACAATGTTCTTACAAAATATTGCACAAAGCATCACATATAACTATCCAGAATGTATTTTGATGGTGTTGTTAATTGATGAGCGTCCAGAAGAAGTGACCGAAATGCAACGTATGGTAAAAGGTGAAGTGGTTGCATCAACCTTTGATGAGCCAGCAGCACGTCATGTACAGGTTGCAGAAATGGTTATTGAGAAAGCTAAACGTTTGGTAGAACATAAAAAAGATGTTGTGATTTTATTAGACTCAATTACACGTTTAGCACGTGCTTACAATACGGTAACGCCTGCGTCAGGAAAAGTGTTATCAGGTGGGGTGGATGCGAACGCATTACATCGACCAAAACGTTTCTTTGGTGCAGCTCGTAATGTAGAGGAAGGCGGTAGCTTAACGATCATTGCGACAGCATTAGTGGATACTGGTTCAAAAATGGATGAAGTGATTTATGAAGAGTTCAAAGGAACAGGGAATATGGAGCTTCATCTTTCACGCAAAATTGCAGAGAAACGTGTCTTCCCAGCAATCGACTTCAATAGCTCTGGTACACGTAAAGAAGAGTTACTCACCACCCCAGATGAATTACAAAAAATGTGGATTTTACGTAAGATTGTTCATCCAATGGGTGAGATTGAAGCAATGGAATTCCTCATTGATAAATTGTCAATGACAAAAACTAATGAAGAATTTTTTGAAGCAATGAAACGCTCTTAATGTTTAAATTTTGATGAAATAACCGCATTGGTAGTCACTATCAATGCGGTTTTTGTTTTGTATTTGAGGTAAGTATGTAATAATCAAAGCCATTTTTAGGGTAGTAGGTTGTGATTATAGTGGAATATATTTTATTAACGTTATTGAGTATTACTTCTTTCATTTTTATTAAAAACTCCCATTATCGTTGGACTTATCTATTTGCTATTTCTCTTTTTTTATTTTTCTTTGGTTTAGTATTAACATTTACCTCTCAATGGCAGCGTGCATTAAATTTTGCCAATCTATTATTTATTATTTTAATGCTGTTCCATCGTCTAAAAATCCATTATTACAAACAACCTTTATTAATTTCTGATTTTATCCTTGCCTTTGATCCTCGTAATTGGGAAACGTTATTACATTATAAAAGTGCGATTGTTGCTATTTTAGGATTATTAGGCTTATTTATTTACGCCATCATCGGATTTTCTTCGGTAGCCTCTTTAGGCTTAATAGGCCATAGCTTAGGTGTGATTATTGTGTTAATTAGTTTTGGCATAATGTTCCATTATAGTAAGCATCCAGATGCAATTCGGGTGTGGTTAGATTCTTTACCTGATGATGGACGAGATGTATTTCTCAATCTATCTATGTCGGCAAGAGGAGTTTTCTTCCATGTGCCCAAAATAGAGGGGAATGGAGATAAATTTCAACAGTTAATGGCTACTGTGGAAGCATACCCATTAAAATCAGAAAAACCTGATATGGTGATTTGGTTGCATGAATCAACCGTTGATCCACAAATGTTCTCATTTCAGTCTAGCCAGATACCAGAATTATCAATGTATCAAGCACAACAAGATTGTGTATTACATAATTTATTAAGAGTACATACTTTTGGTGGTGCAACCTGGAAATCTGAATTTGCTTTTTTATCTGGAATTCCTTCAACTGATTTTGGTGCTATGGCGAGTTCTGTTTTTTATTCGGTGGTACCACATACAAGATATAGTTTGCTCAAAGTATTAAAACAAGAAGGGTATTATTGTGTGGCATTAAGTCCTTTCACCAAAGGAAATTATAATGCACAACAAGCTTATGATTGTTTTGGATTTGATCTGTTCTTACAGCCACAAGATTTAGGGTATCCTGCGCCGATATCAAAGAATTTATGGCATATCGAAAGTAGTGATATGGCGAAGTATGTGCAAATGATTTTAGAAAAACAGCATCCACGATTAGCCAATATTGATCAGCCATTATTTGTTTACGTATTAACTATGCGGGAACATGGTCCTTATCATGCACATACTGAAAATCTTTATCAGATTGAAGATGATCATTTTTCTGCGCATGATATTGGGTTAATAAATGATTATATCCAGCGGTTGGTAAAATTAGATGTATGTATGGAGCAGTTTAATTGTTATTTGCAACAGCGAGGCAAGCCTTATCTTTTAGGTTATTTTGGTGATCACCAACCTAATTTTGAGCAGAAAAAAGTGAAATATCAGTCGGTACTTAATCAATTTGAGCATCCTGAATATATTACTCAATTTACTTTACGGGCAAATTATCAGACTAACCCGATCCAGATTAATGGTGTATTAGATATTGCACAGCTTGGTGGGGTGTTGTTAGAAGTTGCTGGATTAAAGGCTGATCCTTTCTTTAAAGCGAATATTGCTATGCGTAAATTAGGGGGTGGATTGCAAGAGTCTGATACCGAAGATCAGGCATTATTACGCGATTATCAACACTATCTCTATCAGCAGCTAGAGATAGTGAGATAACCTTAAAAGGAAATTATTATTTCCTTACAGCATAATCCCCAGAGCAGATCCATTTATAGGTAGTTAAGGCCTCTAAGCCCATTGGGCCCCGTGCGTGAAGTTTTTGTGTACTGACAGCAACTTCTGCGCCTAAACCAAATTCACCGCCATCTGTGAAACGGGTACTTGCGTTTAAATAGACCGCAGCAGAATCAACTTGATTCGCAAATTGCATTAATAATTGTGGATTTTGGCTGAGGATACCATCGGAATGTTGACTGCCATAATGGCGAATATGCGCGATAGCGTGAGCCATATCTTTAACAATAACCACATTGAGATCGAGCGATAGCCATTCTTTGCTTAGTGTAGCTTCATCTAAAGGTTGTACTCGAACGGTGTGTTGGCGAAGAATAGCCAAAGCTTGTTGATCAGCATGGAAAGTGATGAGTGGGGTTTTATTATATTTCGCTAATTCAGCTAAAAATGTTGGCGCAATACTTTCTTGTACTAAGAGTGTTTCTAAGGTGTTACAGGTACTTGGACGTTGTGTTTTTGCATTATGAATTACAGTCAACGATTTAGAGATATCTGCACTTTCTTCAACAAACAGATGGCATACTCCAATTCCACCAACAATCACAGGAATGGTGGATTGTTCTTTACATAATTGATGAAGCCCAGCACCACCACGAGGAATAATCATATCAATATATTGATCTAATTTAAGAAGCTGGGTAATCAATTGGCGATCTGGATTTGTGATAGCTTGTACTGCTGTTGCGGGCAACTGTTCATCAATTAAGGCTTGTTGGATAATATTCACTAACACTTGATTGGTATGTTGCGTTTCTTTTCCGCCTCTTAAGATAGTTGCATTTCCTGTTTTTAAGCAAAGACAGGCAACATCAACGGTAACATTTGGGCGTGCTTCATAGATCACACCAATCACACCTAACGGAACCCGTTTGCGTTCAATTTTTATCCCACTATCTAACTCAGCGCCATCAATGATATTCCCAACGGGATCAGCAAGAGAAATAATATGATTGACCTCGTGGATAATGCCATCAAGATGTTGTTCAGTAAGGAGTAAACGATCGATCAGTGCTTTGCTTAGTCCTTGTTGCTCCGCTTGTTGAATATCTTTTGCATTAGCAGTGAGAATCTCTTCTTGATGTGCTTTTAATTGGTAAGCGATACGCGCTAAAACGGCATTTTTTTGCTGATGAGAGAGTGTTGCAAGTTGGAAAGAGGCGTCTTTCGCTTGTTGTCCCATAAGTTGTAGGTCAGTCATATCTTTTACTCCTATAATAAAACGAGATCATCACAATGGATGGCAACAGCACCATATTCATAGCCAAGAATCTCATTAATTTGTTGAGATTGTTGCCCTTTGATACGTTGTAAAGCATCACTATTGTAACGCACCATACCACGAGCTAATGGTTTCCCATCGGCATTTTGTAACAAGATAACTTCCCCGCGTGAGAACGTACCTTCAATTTGTTTAATACCCGCAGGTAGTAATGATTTATGTTGAACGGTTAGGGCGTGTTCTGCGCCTTGATCAACACTAATTTTTCCAGCAATAGGCGCAGCAAATAGCCATTGTTTACGACTATCAATCGCGTGGTGTGGTACTTTAAATTTTGTTCCAATCTCGACTTCATTTGCGAGATCAATAATGACGTGTTTACGATTACCTGGTGCAATAATGGTTTCGATGCCTGAACGTGTAGCAATATCGGCAGCGGTAATTTTAGTTGACATACCGCCGGTACCTAAACCAGATACACTCCCGCCAGCAATGGCACGGATTTCATCTGTAATTTTCTCTACCACAGCAATTAATTTTGCATCAGGATTACTTCTCGGATCGCTATCAAATAACCCTTGTTGATCGGTTAATAAATAAAGTTGATCGGCGTGAGCAAGAATTGCCGTAAGTGCAGAGAGATTATCATTATCGCCAACTTTAATTTCGGCAGTAGCCACCGCATCGTTTTCATTAATGACAGGAATGATTTGATTATCGAGTAAGGCAGTTAATGTATCACGAGCATTTAAGAAGCGTTCTCGATCTTCAAAGTCGGCGCGTGTTAATAAGATTTGCCCAATTTTAATATCATAGATTTGAAAGAGTTGTTCCCAGGTTTGAATAAGCTGACTTTGTCCAACAGCTGCTAATAATTGTTTTGAAGCAATTGTCGCTGGAAGTTGGGGATAGTTAAGGTAGTGGCGACCAGCAGCCACAGCTCCAGACGTAACAATAATAATCCGATAGCCTTGTTGATGTAATGTAGCACACTGACGCACAATTTCCAGCATATGTGGACGATTTAATTTTGATGACCCTTGCGTTAAGACACTAGTTCCAAATTTTAAAACGATCGTTTTCATAATTATATTTAAGTAAAAATCAAAGCGTTTAAGGTAGCACTAAACTAGCAAAAAACGAAGCAAATAACGTAGTTTTTTCGTGATGGTTTAGGCTTGAATATTTAATGGTTTATGTTGAAATTTTAGATGGATAAACGTAAACCAGACGATAGCAATAACCCCCAAGATTGCACCAACATAGCCGATATAACTCAACCCTAGGTGCTGCATGACTTGATTACCAATTAATGCGCCACCACCAATGCCAATATTATAAATACTTGAATAGATAGATGAGGCTAAATCGGTAGCATCGGGAGCCAGTTGTAAAACTCGAGTTTGCATACCAAGCCCTAATGTAGAAATACCAATTCCCCAAACTAAAATAAGAATAAATAGTGCAATCGGGCTATGCCCTAGATAATAGAGGGACATTAATGACATTGTCAGCGTCAGCATAGCTGTAGCGAGAAATCTGATTGGCATTAAACGGAATAATAGATTAAATAACAAACTAGCGATGATCCCAGCAAGACCAAAGATAAGTAGGCCTGCTGTTGCAGATGCTGCTGAGATATGACTAATTTGCAACATAAATGGCTCAATATAACTATACGCAGTAAAGTGTGCTGAAATAATAATAGCTGTAAAGAGATAAATGCCTAGTAACATTGGTCTACGACAAAGTATAGGTAAGCTCTTGAGTGAACCAGCATTTTGGCTTGGAAGATGAGGCAATAGACGTGCCAAAATAAATAAAATGATGGTAGCAATGATACCAATTAGGGCAAAAGTTGTCCGCCAGCTTAGCCATTGGCCAATGATTCGACCTAATGGAAGTCCTAATACCATGGCTAAAGCTGAGCCCATCGCTAACAAGCCGAGTGCTTGTATTTTTTTATCTTTTGGCGCAACACGCATAGTGAGTGATGCAGTAATCGACCAAAAGATAGAGTGGGTTAATGCGATACCAATGCGAGAGAGTAATAAGATCCAATAATTCCAAGCAATAGCGGAAAGAATATGACTTACGATAAAAAGGATAAATAATTTTATCAATAATTGACGGCGTTCCAAGCTAGAAGTCATTAACATACAAGGTAATGACATTAAGGTAATGACATTAATGAAACAATCCAGGCATAGACTGTAATCATTAATCCAACTTCGGAAACAGGCATAGTAAAGCTTTGTGCAATATCAGTCAGTAATGCAACTGGGATATATTCAGTTGTATTAAAAACAAAAGCAGCAAATGCCATAACAACTACTCGAGCATATTCAATTCGACGAGCAGATCTTCTTGATAACATGTTGTATAACGTTCCTTAGCAATATCAAATTATCTCAAACGTCTTGAAAAGGCGATTGAGAAAAAAAGTTATGATTAAAAATGGAATAAATTATTGTTACGTAGAAAGTTAGCTTATTGATTTTATTACTTATTTGTTTTTACTAAGATAGCTAACATACGAATATTTGTAGGTTGATAGAAACTTATTCTGTCAAAGTGAGTTAATTTTATCGCTTATTCTGATGAAGGTACACAGCTTTAAATATTTAATTTGAGAATTAACTTTAATCTTTGATCTGTATTCATAGTGAGCAAGATAAGTTTCTTTTATAATGCCAACTTCGATTTTGTAAGGTAGAGATATATGGCTGAAATATCGCATGAAATGCAGCAAGAAATCACCCGATTATGTGCAAAAGCTGCATTATTAATGTTACAACATGGTGCCGAAAGTACGTTAGTCGATCAGGTCGCTTGTCGCCTTGGTTGTGCATTAGGTGTTGAAAGTGTTGAAGCAGCGTTAACGCCAAATGCGATTGTGTTAACCACCCGTCATCAAGAACACTGTATAACTACAACACGACGTAATTATGATAGCGGAATTAATATGGCAGTGGTTACGCAAGTACAGCGGATTATGATTGCGGCTGAACATAAAATTTATGATGTCTATCAGGTACGTAGGAAATTAGATGAAGTAAAACCACTTAAATATAATCGCTGGTTTGTTGTATTAATGGTGGGGCTTTCTTGTGCAAGCTTTGCTAGATTGGCAGGTGGTGATGTTATCATTTCTTTGATTACGTTCTTTGCGTCTGGATTAGGGATGTTTGTCAGACAGGAGTTAGGAAAGCGTCACTACAATCCACTGATTAATTTTGCGGTTACAGCATTTGTGGCTTCTTGTGTTTCTGGGCAGGCACTATTGCATAGTTGGGGCAATGAACCTGAAATTGCATTAGCATCGAGTGTCTTATTATTAGTACCAGGGTTTCCATTGATTAATGCCTTGTCTGATGTGTTAAAGGGATATGTAAATATGGGGCTTGGCCGTTGGGCAATCGCAACGGTTCTTACCTTTGGTGCTTGTATTGGCATTGTTTTTGCATTAGCTGTTTTACATATTAATGCATGGAGTTAACAATGAATGTAGTTTTAACCTTATTAAATGATCTGTTATTTGCGGCTATCCCAGCGGTTGGTTTTGCATTAATTTTTAATGTGCCGCCTAAAGCATTAAAATATTGTGCAACATTGGGAGCATTAGGACATTGCTTTCGTACCATTTTAGTTAGCTATTGTGGCGTACCATTAGTGTTTGGTACATTTTTTGCCGCAGCATTAATTGGGTTTATTGGCGTTTATCTCTCGCAACGTTTTCTTGCTCATCCAAAAGTGTTTACGGTTGCTGCGATTATTCCAATGATTCCAGGTGTGTATGCTTACAAAGCAATGATCGCTATCGTACAAATTGCTCATTATAGTTATAGTGAAGAATTATTGGCACAAGCATTAGAATATTTTGTAAAAACAGGTTTTATCCTTGCAGCGATTGTCTTTGGACTCGCATTGCCAGGCTTACTTTTTTATCGTAGCCGCCCTGTGGTTTAATCAATAAAAACGCTTTTTATCTGATTCTGATTGAAAATTGATTAGAGCAGATAATTTTTGTATGAAATCTAGCAATAAAGTGCTAGAATTGCGGGCTTAAAAATCTCCCTATAAGTTTTATTTATTAGGTTTTATGTAGGTTCATAATGAGTTCAGAAATTGAGAAACAGAAAGCATCCTCGACAGAGGAGCTTAAATTTAAAAAAGCAAACAGCGCATTATTGTGGATTGTTGCGGTGATTTTAGTTTTAGTTGCAGCCGTAGGTAATATTTATTTTAAAGATCAATTTGCTGCATTTGTCCGTGTGCCAGTTATGGCTGTATTATTGTTATTAGCTTTAGTCGCGGCAGCATTCACTAACCAAGGCACAACAGCAAGAACATTCTTAAAAGAGTCACGTATCGAATTAAGAAAGATTATTTGGCCTACCCGTCAAGAAGCTTCTCAAACAACATTAATTGTTATGGGAGTGACTGTAGTGGTTTCATTAGTATTATGGGGCTTAGATTCTTTAATTGTTTCTTTAATCAATTTTATCACCAACTTGAGGTTCTAAATTATGAGTGAAAATACAACGCAAAAACGTTGGTATGTGCTACAAGCCTTTTCAGGATTTGAATCCCGTGTTGCGGCAGTATTACGTGAATATATCAAATTGCACAATATGGAAGATCAATTTGGCGAAGTATTAGTACCAACCGAAGAAGTGGTTGAAAATGTTGGTGGAAAACGTAGAAAAAGTGAAAGAAAATTTTTCCCTGGCTATGTGTTAGTTCAAATGGTGATGAATGATGATACATGGCATTTAGTACGCAGTGTGCCACGTGTAATGGGCTTTATTGGCGGAACACCAGATCATCCAGCACCAATTTCTAATCGTGAAGCAGAAATGATCTTGAATCGCTTAGAACAAAATAGCGATAAACCAAGACCAAAAACGATGTTCCAACCTGGTGAAGAAGTTCGCGTTAAAGAAGGTCCTTTTGCAGACTTCAATGGTACAGTAGAAGAAGTGGATTATGAAAAGAGCCGCTTGAAAGTTTCTGTATCTATCTTTGGTCGTGCAACACCAGTTGAACTTGAGTTTAGTCAAGTAGAAAAGACAATTTAAGCGAATAATATAGAACAAATCGTAAGTTGTTAGTATTGGTAAAAATAACCAATAATCTTTGTTGCAGAGACAACTTAAAAAACGTATAATTCGCAACCTATTTTACGAGCAAGCAATCCTTGCTCGTATTTTTGTGTATTACACTAAACTTCATTAGTGTTTTTAACAACGGGGAGCCGAAAGGCGATATCACCCATAACGAGGAAATAAACTATGGCAAAAAAAGTTCAGGCCTACGTTAAGTTGCAAGTTGCAGCTGGTATGGCAAACCCAAGTCCACCAGTTGGTCCAGCATTGGGTCAACAAGGTGTTAACATCATGGAATTCTGTAAAGCATTTAACGCTCGTACTGAGAGCTTAGAAAAAGGTTTACCAATTCCAGTTGTAATTACTGTATATGCAGACCGTTCTTTTACTTTCATTACTAAAACTCCTCCAGCAGCAGTATTATTGAAAAAAGCAGCTGGTATCAAATCTGGTTCTGGTAAACCAAATAAAGATAAAGTGGGTAAAGTAACTCGTCAACAAGTCCGTGAAATTGCAGAACTTAAAGCGGCTGATATGACTGGTGCAACAATTGAAACTAAGATGAAATCTATTGAAGGTACTGCACGTTCAATGGGCTTGGTAGTGGAGGACTAATCAATGGCAAAACTAACCAAACGCATGAAAGCAATTAAAGCCAAAGTAGATTCAACTAAAGCATACGAAATCAATGAAGCAGTAGCATTATTAAAAGAGTTAGCAACTGCAAAATTCGTTGAAAGTGTTGATGTTGCAGTAAACTTAGGTATTGATGCACGTAAATCTGATCAAAACGTTCGTGGCGCAACTGTATTACCACACGGAACAGGTCGTACTGTACGCGTTGCTGTATTTACACAAGGTGCAAATGCAGATGCAGCTAAAGCAGCAGGCGCTGATTTAGTAGGTATGGAAGATCTTGCAGAGCAAGTGAAAAAAGGCGAAATGGACTTTGATGTTGTTATCGCTTCTCCAGATGCGATGCGCGTTGTTGGTCAATTAGGTCAAATCCTTGGTCCACGTGGTTTAATGCCAAACCCTAAAGTGGGTACTGTAACGCCTAACGTGGCTGAAGCAGTGAAAAATGCTAAATCTGGTCAGGTTCGTTACCGTAATGACAAAAATGGTATTATCCATACCACTATCGGTAAAGTGAACTTTGAAGCAGATCAAATCAAAGAAAACTTACAAGCTTTATTAGCTGCTTTAAATAAAGCAAAACCAACTACAGCGAAAGGCGTTTATATTAAGAAAGTAAGCATTTCTACTACTATGGGCGCTGGCGTAGAAGTTGATCAAAACAGCTTATAATCAGCTTTACATTGTTGTAGGTTATCTCTATAATCTACAACCTTGACTTTTTTTATCAAGAATTCTGGTTGGTGCTTGACCTATTCAAGCCTCATCCAAGACCGCAGGGGAAAGAAATTTCTTAATTATCCTGCGTAGATGGTGTACAGATAAGAATTTTTCTGCTTCTGGCACCGAAATTCGTCCCCATCTGTTAAGTTGTCAGATTGGGTTTTATTATGTCTAGGAAACTAGATAAATGTATTTCAGGAGCTAAAAGCCAATGGCATTAAATCTTCAAGATAAACAAGCAGTTGTTGCTGAAGTAAGCGAAGTTGCCAAGGGTGCGTTATCTGCTGTTGCTGCGGATTCTCGTGGTGTAACAGTAGACAAAATGACTGAATTACGTAAATCAGCTCGTGAAGCTGGCGTGTATATGCGTGTTGTACGTAATACTTTATTACGTCGTGCCGTTGAAGGTACCGCATTTGAATGCATGAAAGATACGTTTAAAGGTCCGACACTTATCGCATTCTCTAACGAACATCCAGGTGCTGCAGCACGTTTGTTCAAAGAATTTGCTAAAGCAAACGATAAGTTCGAAATTAAAGGCGCAGCCTTTGAAGGTGAGTTCATCGAAGCGAAAGCTATCGATCGTTTAGCAACTCTACCAACATACGAAGAAGCAATTGCACGTTTAATGGGTACAATGAAAGAAGCTGCGGCTGGAAAACTTGTACGTACTATTGCGGCGATTCGCGATCAAAAAGAAGCTGCTTAATATTAGTAGTTTATTGGTTTAAAAATTTTACTTACTTTAGGAAACGATTGTTATGTCATTAACTAACGAACAAATCATTGAAGCAATTGCTGAAAAATCAGTAATGGAAATTGTAGAACTTATTTCTGCAATGGAAGAAAAATTTGGTGTTTCTGCAGCAGCAGCTGCAGTAGCAGTAGCAGCTGGCGGTGACGCAGCAGCAGCTGAAGAAAAAACTGAATTTGATGTAATCTTAGTAGCAGCTGGTGCTAACAAAGTTGCAGTAATCAAAGCAGTTCGCGGTGCAACTGGTTTAGGCTTAAAAGAAGCTAAAGACTTAGTTGAATCAGCCCCAGCAACCTTAAAAGAAGGTGTTGCTAAAGCAGAAGCTGAAGCTCTTAAGAAAGAGTTAGAAGAAGCTGGTGCACAAGTTGAAATTAAATAATTGATATTATTTGATTTTTAGCAAGAATGGCTGGTGATTTTATCATCAGCCATTTTGTGCCTTTCAGAAACTGAGAGAAATTACCGTTTAAAACTCACAGTTTTTTATCAAATGAAGTCAGATAACGACTAAATTTAAATTATTGTTTTTATTAATATAAAACAATCCTAACGGTATCAATTTTACACTGCCACCTTGTATAATACAGCGAGAGTGTGTGGATTGTGGGTCTGAACAGCAAGCAGAGGAACCTATGGTTTACTCCTATACCGAAAAAAAACGTATTCGTAAAGACTTCGGCAAACGTCCGCAAGTTTTAAATATTCCTTATTTATTAACTATCCAATTAGACTCTTTTGAGAAGTTTATCCAGAAAGATCCTGAAGGTCAGCAAGGTTTAGAAGCTGCATTCCGTTCAGTATTCCCAATTGTGAGCAATAATGGAAATACTGAGTTGCAATATGTGGATTATAAGTTAGGTGAGCCTGTATTTGATGTAAGAGAATGCCAAATCAGAGGCACCACTTATGCAGCACCACTACGTGTTAAACTTCGCCTTGTAAGTTATGATAAAGACGCTGCGCCAGGTACAGTTAAAGATATCAAAGAACAAGATGTATATATGGGTGAAATCCCATTAATGACTGATAATGGTACTTTCGTTATTAATGGAACAGAGCGTGTTATCGTTTCTCAATTACATCGTAGCCCAGGTGTATTCTTTGATAGTGATAAGGGTAAAACGCATTCTTCAGGTAAGATTTTATACAATGCACGTATTATTCCTTATCGTGGCTCTTGGTTAGATTTTGAGTTTGATCCGAAAGATAATCTCTTTGCACGTATTGACCGTCGTCGTAAATTACCTGCGACTATTATTTTACGTGTGTTAGGCTATACCACAGAAGAAATCTTAGAACTTTTCTTCAATAAAATCGTATTTGAAATTAAAGATAATCAATTATTAATGACCTTAGTCCCAGAAAGATTACGTGGTGAAACTGCGACTTTCGATATTGAGGCTAACGGTAAAGTTTATGTTGAGCGTGGACGTCGTATTACAGCTCGTCATATTCGTCAATTAGAAAAAGATAATATTTCACAAGTTGTTGTCCCAGCAGAATATATTGTAGGAAAAGTTGCTGCAAAAGATTATGTCAACTTAGAAACTGGAGAAGTGATTTGTCCTGCGAATGCTGAACTTAGTCTTGAAGTGTTAGCAAACTTAAGTCAAGCAGGTTATACAACAATCGAAACATTATTTACCAACGATCTTGATCATGGACCATACATTTCAGAAACATTACGTGTAGATCCATCTTATGATCGTCTTAGCGCATTAGTTGAAATTTATCGTATGATGCGCCCAGGTGAACCGCCAACAAAAGAAGCGGCAGAAGGACTATTTGATAATTTATTCTTCTCTGCAGATCGTTATGATCTTTCTGCTGTGGGTCGTATGAAGTTTAATCGTTCACTTGATATTCCAGAAGGTGAAGGCAGTGGTATCCTCAGCAAAGAAGATATCATTTTAGTGATGAAGAAACTGATTGATATCCGTAATGGTCGTGGTGAAGTAGATGATATTGACCATTTAGGAAACCGCCGTATTCGTTCTGTGGGTGAAATGGCAGAAAACCAATTCCGTATTGGTTTAGTGCGTGTTGAGAGAGCAGTAAAAGAGCGCTTATCATTAGGTGATCTTGATTCTGTAACGCCACAAGATTTAATCAATGCAAAACCAATTTCTGCTGCGGTGAAAGAGTTTTTTGGTTCATCACAATTATCACAATTTATGGACCAAAATAACCCATTATCAGAAGTAACACATAAACGTCGTATTTCTGCTTTAGGTCCAGGTGGTTTAACTCGTGAACGTGCTGGTTTCGAAGTGCGTGACGTTCATGCGACACACTATGGTCGTGTATGTCCGATTGAAACCCCTGAAGGTCCGAATATCGGTTTGATTAACTCACTCTCTGTTTATGCACGTACTAATGACTATGGTTTCTTAGAAACTCCATATCGTAAAGTGGTTAACGGACAAGTTACTGAAGAAATTGAATATTTATCTGCAATTGAAGAAGGTAACTATGTTATCGCACAGGCGAACTCTAACTTAGATGAGAATTTCCGTTTCACTGATACATTTGTTACTGCACGTGGTGAACATGGTGAATCTGGTTTATATCGTCCAGAAGATATTCACTATATGGATATTTCTACACAACAAGTTGTTTCTGTTGCGGCAGCATTAATCCCATTCTTAGAGCACGACGATGCGAACCGTGCATTGATGGGAGCAAACATGCAACGTCAAGCGGTACCAACTTTACGTGCAGATAAACCATTAGTTGGAACTGGTATTGAAAAAGCAGTAGCTGTTGACTCTGGGGTAACGGTTGTTGCGAAACGTGGTGGTTATGTTCAATACATTGATGCCTCTCGTATCGTAGTGAAAGTAAATGAAGATGAAACTATCCCAGGCGAAGCGGGTATTGATATTTATAACTTAACCAAATATACACGTTCTAACCAAAATACCTGTATTAACCAAGTGCCATGTGTGTCATTAGGTGAGCCAATTGGTCGTGGTGAAGTATTAGCAGATGGTCCATCAACTGACTTAGGTGAGTTGGCATTAGGACAAAATATGCGTGTGGCATTCATGCCGTGGAATGGTTATAACTTCGAAGACTCAATGTTAGTATCTGAACGTGTTGTTCAAGAAGATCGTTTCACCACTATTCATATCCAAGAACTTTCATGTATTGCACGTGATACCAAATTAGGTTCTGAAGAAATTACAGCAGATATTCCAAATGTGGGTGAAGCTGCATTAAGTAAGCTTGATGAATCAGGTATCGTTTATATCGGTGCTGAAGTGAACGGTGGTGATATTCTTGTGGGTAAAGTGACACCAAAAGGTGAAACTCAATTAACCCCAGAAGAGAAATTACTCCGTGCGATCTTTGGTGAAAAAGCATCTGATGTTAAAGATTCTTCATTACGTGTACCAAATAGCGTTTCAGGTACAGTTATTGATGTCCAAGTCTTTACTCGTGATGGTGTTGAGAAAGATAAACGTGCATTAGAAATCGAAGAAATGCAGTTAAAACAAGCGAAGAAAGACTTAACTGCAGAATTAGATATCCTTGAAGCAGGTCTATTTACTCGAGTACGTTCTCTTTTATTAGCAAATGGCTTTACTGAAGAGAAACTTGAAAAATTAGATCGTATGAAATGGCTTGAGCAATCTCTTGCTGATGAAGAAAAACAAGCTCAATTAGAGCAACTTTCTGAGCAGCTAGATGAATTGCGTAAAGAGTTTGATCGTAAGTTAGAAATTAAACGTAATAAGATTATTCAAGGCGATGATCTTGCTCCAGGTGTATTAAAAGTTGTTAAAGTTTACCTTGCAGTAAAACGCCAAATCCAACCGGGTGATAAAATGGCGGGTCGCCATGGTAACAAAGGGGTTATCTCTAAGATTAATCCAATAGAAGATATGCCTTATGATGAAAATGGTCAGCCAGTTGATATCGTGTTAAACCCACTAGGGGTACCATCACGAATGAACATTGGTCAGATCCTTGAAACTCACTTAGGCTTCGCTGCGAAAGGTATTGGTGATCAAATTAATCGTATGATTAAAGAGAAACAAGAAGTCGCGAAATTACGTGAATATATCCAAAAAGCGTATGATTTAGGTGATGCTTGTCAAAAAGTTGATCTCAGTACATTTACAGATGAAGAAGTGATGCGTTTAGCGCAAAACTTACGTAAAGGTTTACCGCTTGCGACACCTGTCTTTGATGGTGCGGAAGAAAAAGAAATCAAAGGTTTGCTTGAATTAGCAGGCTTGCCAACATCAGGACAAATTACCCTTTATGATGGTCGTACTGGGGAAAAATTTGAGCGTCCAGTAACCGTTGGTTATATGTACATGTTGAAACTTAACCACTTAGTAGATGATAAGATGCATGCTCGTTCAACGGGTTCATATAGTCTTGTTACGCAACAACCGCTTGGTGGTAAAGCTCAATTTGGTGGTCAACGTTTCGGTGAGATGGAAGTATGGGCACTAGAAGCATACGGTGCAGCATATACTCTACAAGAGATGTTGACTGTGAAATCAGATGACGTCAATGGTCGTACGAAGATGTATAAAAACATCGTTGATGGTACGCATGAGATGGATCCAAGTATGCCTGAGTCGTTTAATGTATTACTTAAAGAAATTCGTTCTTTAGGTATCAACATTGATTTGGGTGATGAGGAAGCTGAATAATTCAGCCAATAAGATTAGCGCAAGTGCGGAGCTTTCCGCACTTGAATAAAGTTTAACTCCGATGGGAGCAAATCTGTGAAAGACTTAGTTAAGTTTTTAAAAACACAATCTAAATCAAGAGAAGATTTTGATGTGATTAAAATTGGTCTAGCTTCTCCTGACATGATTCGTTCATGGTCTTATGGTGAAGTTAAGAAACCAGAAACTATCAATTATCGTACATTCAAACCTGAGCGTGATGGTCTATTCTGTGCAAGAATTTTTGGACCAGTTAAAGATTACGAATGTTTATGCGGTAAATATAAACGTTTAAAACATCGTGGTGTTATTTGTGAAAAATGCGGTGTTGAAGTTACTCAAGCTAAGGTTCGTCGTGAGCGTATGGGACATATTGAATTAGCCTCTCCTGTTGCGCATATTTGGTTCTTAAAATCATTACCATCTCGTATCGGTCTATTATTAGATATGCCATTACGTGATATTGAACGTGTTCTTTACTTTGAATCATACATCGTGATCGAAGCAGGGATGACTGATCTTGAAAAAGGTCAATTATTGACTGAAGAACAGTTCTTAGAAGCGGAAGAAAGTTGGGGTGATGAATTTGAAGCGAAGATGGGTGCAGAAGCTATTCAAGCCTTACTTCGTGATATGGATCTTGAGCACCAATGTGAAACTTTACGTGAAGAATTACAAGAAACTAACTCAGAAACTAAACGTAAAAAAATCACTAAACGTTTAAAACTATTAGAAGCATTTATCCAATCTGGAAATAAACCAGAGTGGATGGTATTAACTGTATTACCAGTTTTACCACCAGATTTACGTCCATTAGTACCTCTTGATGGTGGTCGTTTTGCGACATCTGATCTCAATGATCTCTATCGCCGTGTTATTAACCGTAATAACCGTTTAAAACGCCTTTTAGACTTAATTGCGCCAGATATTATTGTGCGTAATGAAAAACGTATGTTACAAGAGTCTGTGGATGCGTTATTAGATAATGGTCGTCGTGGTCGTGCAATCACTGGATCAAATAAACGTCCATTAAAATCATTAGCGGATATGATCAAAGGTAAACAAGGTCGTTTCCGTCAAAACTTATTAGGTAAACGTGTTGACTATTCAGGTCGTTCTGTAATTACAGTAGGTCCTTACTTACGTTTACACCAATGTGGTTTACCTAAGAAAATGGCATTGGAATTATTCCGTCCATTTATTTATTCAAAATTAGAAAGTCGTGGTTTAGCATCAACTATCAAAGCAGCGAAGAAGATGGTTGAGCGTGAAGATGCGATTGTATGGGATATCTTAGCGGAAGTTATCCGCGAACACCCAATTCTCCTTAACCGTGCGCCAACATTGCACCGTTTAGGTATTCAAGCATTTGAACCAATCTTAATTGAAGGTAAAGCAATTCAGTTGCACCCACTTGTTTGTGCAGCATTCAATGCAGACTTCGATGGAGACCAAATGGCGGTTCACGTGCCATTGACATTAGAAGCACAGTTAGAAGCACGTGCATTAATGATGTCAACCAATAACATCTTATCACCAGCAAACGGTGATCCAATTATCGTTCCATCACAAGACGTGGTATTAGGTCTTTACTATATGACCCGTGAAAAAGTGAACGGTAAAGGTGAAGGTATGTTATTACAAGACCCACGTGAAGCAGAAAAAGCATACCGCACTGGACAAGCTGAACTTCATTCTCGTGTGAAAGTACGTATTACTGAATATGAGAAAAATGCAAATGGTGAATTTGAACCTAAAACAACATTAACTGATACTACTGTTGGTCGTGCGATCTTATGGATGATTGCACCAAAAGGTATGCCATTTAGCTTGTTTAACCAAACTTTAGGTAAAAAAGCGATTTCTCGTTTGATTAACGAAAGTTATCGTCGCTTAGGTATGAAAGATAGCGTAATTTTTGCAGACCAAATTATGTACACAGGTTTTGCATACGCAGCACGTTCTGGTTCATCAGTTGGTATTGATGATATGGTGATTCCAGAGAAGAAATACGAAATCATTGCCTCTGCGGAAGAAGAAGTTGCAGAAATTCAAGAGCAGTTTAACTCTGGTTTGGTGACCGCCGGCGAACGTTATAATAAAGTTATCGATATTTGGGCAGCTGCAAATGAGCGTGTTGCTAAAGCGATGATGGAAAACCTTTCTACTGAAGAAGTGGTTAATCGCAATGGTGAGTTAGAAAAACAAAGCTCATTTAACAGCATCTTTATGATGGCTGATTCTGGGGCGCGTGGTTCTGCAGCTCAGATTCGTCAGTTAGCAGGTATGCGTGGTTTGATGGCACGTCCAGATGGTTCGATCATTGAAACCCCAATTACTGCGAACTTCCGTGAAGGGTTGAACGTTCTTCAGTACTTTATTTCAACTCACGGTGCACGTAAAGGTTTGGCGGATACCGCATTGAAGACAGCGAACTCAGGTTATCTAACCCGTCGTTTAGTTGATGTGGCACAAGATTTAGTTGTTGTTGAAGATGACTGTGGTACTCACGAAGGTATCGTGATGACACCATTAATTGAAGGTGGTGATGAAAAAGTTAGCTTGAGAGAGTTAGTATTAGGTCGTGTAACGGCAGAAGATGTCTTTATGCCAGGTACAGAAGACGTATTGATTCCTCGTAATACACTGTTAGATGAAAAATGGTGTGAAGTTATCGATAAACACTCAGTAGATAGCATTAAAGTACGTTCAGTTGTAACTTGTGATACTGATTTCGGAGTTTGTGCGAAATGTTATGGTCGTGATCTTGCTCGTGGTCACTTAATTAACCAAGGTGAAGCAATCGGGGTTATTGCAGCACAATCAATCGGTGAGCCAGGTACACAGTTAACCATGCGTACATTCCACATCGGTGGTGCGGCATCTGCGGCAGCGAAAGAATCTAGTGTTCAAGTGAAAAATACAGGTACCATTCGTTTAACAAATGCTAAGTTTGTAACAAATCAAGAAGGTAAACTTGTGATTACTTCACGTAATACTGAGTTAACCGTAATTGATACTTTTGGTCGTACCAAAGAACAGTATAAATTACCTTATGGTTCGATTTTAAATAAAGCGAATGGTGATGAAGTTACTGCCGGTGAAACCGTAGCAAACTGGGATCCACACACAATGCCAGTTGTTTCTGAAGCAAAAGGTTTTGTGAAGTTTGTCGATATTATTGATGGCTTAACTGTAACTCGTCAAACTGATGAATTAACAGGTCTTTCATCAATCGTAGTACAAGATGTGGGTGAACGTGCAACCGCAGGTAAAGATCTTCGTCCAGCATTAAAACTTGTTGATGCTAACGGTAATGATATTTTAATTCCGGGTACAGAAGTGCCAGCACAATACTTCTTACCAGGTAAAGCGATTGTTACTTTAGACGATAATGCAGAAGTGAATATCGGGGATTCCTTAGCACGTATTCCACAAGAATCTTCTGGTACTAAGGATATTACTGGTGGTCTACCACGTGTTGCAGACTTATTTGAAGCTCGTAAACCAAAAGAACCAGCAATTTTGGCTGAAATCTCTGGTATTGTTTCATTTGGTAAAGAAACCAAAGGTAAACGTCGCTTAGTGATTACACCAAGTGAAGGTGAAGCATACGAAGAAATGATTCCTAAATGGCGTCAACTCAACGTATTTGAAGGTGAAATGGTACAACGTGGGGATATTATTTCTGATGGTCCAGAATCACCACATGATATTCTTCGCTTACGTGGCGTTCGTGCTGTAACTGAGTATATCGTTAATGAAGTACAAGATGTTTACCGCTTACAAGGGGTAAAAATCAACGATAAACATATCGAAGTTATCGTGCGTCAAATGTTACGTAAATGCGTAATTACTAATGCGTATGACTCAGAATTCCTTGAAGGTGAACAAGTTGAAGTTGCTCGTGTGAAGGTTGTTAACCGTAAACGTGCAGCAGAGGGTAAACCTTTAGTTGAATTTGAACGTGAATTGCTTGGTATTACTAAAGCGTCATTAGCGACAGAATCATTTATTTCAGCAGCATCGTTCCAAGAAACAACACGTGTGCTTACTGAAGCAGCAGTAGCTGGAAAACGTGATGAGTTACGTGGTTTGAAAGAGAACGTGATTGTTGGTCGTTTAATCCCAGCCGGTACTGGTTTTGCATATCACCAAAGCAGAGCGAAAAAACGTCATGCAGCGGCGAGTGTTAATGCAGTAGCAGAACCAGCAATTAGTGCAGAAGAAGCAGTAGCGAATCTTGCTGAAATGTTAAATATGAACGAAGAGTAAAGACTTCGCATTGAATAAAATACCGAGCTTAAAGCTCGGTATTTCAGACTGTTGACAAACCTCTAGACATACCTCTAGAGGTTTGATCTAATAGGCATATCGAAAAAGGAAATGCCTATGCTCAAAAATACTGTCTCCCCCCAATATGAAATCGAGATGATAAGCCTCGAACAACTCGTTCCAAAAGACCACCTTGTCCGTAAAGTCGCTAAAGCCATCGATTTTGACTTCATTCGTGATGAAGAGGCGCATCTCTATTGCCATGACAACGGTCGCCCCGCTATTGACCCAGTTCGTTTGTTCAAGATAATGTTACTCGGCTATCTTTTCGGTATTAAAAGCGAACGCCAGTTGGTGAAAGAGATAGAAGTCAACGTAGCTTACCGCTGGTTTTTGGGGATGAGCCTCACGGAAAAAGTGATAGATGCCAGTACCTTAAGCCAAAACCGTCTTCGCCGTTTTAACGGCACGGAGGTGTTTGAGCGAATTTTTACTCACATCGTTTGGCAAGCGATGGAAAAAGGCTTGGTGGGAGGTCAATATCTTTTTACCGACAGTACTCACTTGAAAGCCAGTGCCAATAAAAACAAAAAGCATAATGAAAAGCGAGAAGTTCGAGTGAGTCACTATATTGCTATGCTCAACGAAGATGTGGCAAAAGCAAGGGAAGCAAAAGGAAAAAAGCCGTTAAAGGCGAGTGAGAAAGCCGTCGAAGTCAAAGACACCTGCGTTAGCAATACCGACCCTGAAAGCGGGTATATGCACCGAGATAACAAGCCTAAAGGCTTCTTCTATCTCGACCACCGCACAGTTGATGGTCAATACGGGATTATTGTAGATACCTTTGCGACGGCAGGGAATGTCAATGACAGCCAACCCTATATTGCTCGTCTTGATGCCACCACAGAACGCTTTCGGTTCAAGCCCAAAGCGGTCGGGCTTGATGCAGGCTATTTTACCGCGCCTGTCGCCGAAAGCCTTGCTCGACGGAACATTATCGGTGTGTTTGGCTATCGTCGCCCCACCAAAGGCAAGACCCCCTTACGAAAAAGAGCGTTCCGCTATAATGCCGACACGGACAGCTACATTTGCCCAGCAGGACAATCGCTTATCTACAGCACCACAACCCGAGAAGGATATCACACTTAAAAATCTAACCCGACAGACAGCCAAACTTGTCCACTACGTCCACAATGTACCCAAAACCAAAAAGCCGAACGCCTCATCAGCAGGCATCTCTACCAAGATGCCGTGGACAATGCCAATGCAGTGAGAGTATCAAGGCAAGGCAGAAAACTTTACCAACGCCGAGCAGAAACCGTAGAGTGCAGCTTTGCGGATGCAAAACAACATCACGGACATCGCTATGCCCGTTATAGAGGGCTAGCCAAGGTGCAAATGCAATGCTTCCTTGCGGCAATGGCACAAAATATCAAGAAAATCGCCCTAGTGGTATGGGCTTTTTTGTCTTATTTATGGCGCCAATTTTGCGTGTTTGAGGCAGTGGTAAAACAATCAGAGAAAATGACCGCTTGCCCAGTTATCTGAAAGGAAAAGCAAGCGAAAAGTAACAAAGTAAAAAAACAAACCCACTTTTATTATCAAAATTATCAAATGACTTTGGATAGGTGGGTTTGTCAACAGTCTGAGGCTTATCTATAGATAAGCCTATTTTGAACTGTGATTACTCTTTATAAATAATTCCTGAATTTGCTTTGAAGTCATCAACATTGATCTGTTTATGTTCTTCAAAGTAGGCTTTTAAGCTATCCGCATCAACAAAGCCAGTATTGACGTAAGTTGGGTTATTGGTAACCACTGGGTAACCATCACCACCTGCTGCGCAATAACTTGGTACAGAAACACGATAAACTTTTTCAGGATCTAATGGTTTACCTTGGATTTTGACATCAGACACTTGTTTTGCTTTGCGATCCACGATCATTGTGATACCAGAGAATTGTGGGTAAGCACCAGAATCGACTTCTTTGAGAGCTACCACATTCAAATAATCGATTAGATCTTTCCCTTTCATTTCAAAATAACTGATGATATTACCAAAAGGTTGTACGGTAAGAATATCTTTATAAGTAACATCTCCAGCTTCGATAGAGGCACGAATTCCGCCTGAATTCATAATACCAATATCCGCTTTGGCACGTTCTGCTTGTGAACGAGCAATTAACTGACCGAGATTTGTTTGATGGAAACGAATAACATCGCGATCCCCCTCTAAACGCCCATTGACTTTACCTACGACCTGCTTGAGTAATTTATCGCCTTTATCTTGATAGGTTTGCAGATGAGCCAATAGTTTTGGATCAGCAGGAATTTCTTCTTGATATAATACATATTCGCTTGAACCATCCGCTTTCTTCACTTTGTGTTTTAAATTAATTGGAATAAGTTGGTATTTTTCTAATGTGAGCTTGCCATTGCGGAAGCTAAAATCAGCACGACCTAGATATTTGCCCCATTCACCTGCTTGCATAATCCAAGTGGCATTTTCAAAGAGCGGTTGGCAACTATCACCTGGTTTAAATTGTGTATTAAAACTGCCGTCTGAATTGATACAAACTGTATCGTGAGTATGTCCACCGATTAAAATATCAAAAGCGCCTTTTGGTAATTCTCTTATCATAGAAACATCACCAGGAGCATTAGAACCGTATTGGGCATTATGATAATAGCCCATATGGGTCAATGCGATTTTTAGATCAGGTTTCTCTTTTGTATCCAGAGTTTGTAACACTTTTTTCGCTGTGTCCGCAGGGCGCTCAAATTTTACTGCGGAAATAAACTCTGGATTACCTAATTTTGCGGTGTCTTCAGTGGTTAAACCAACAACAGCAATTTTTAAACCTTGTTTATTTAACATCGTATAAGGCTTAACTAGAAGTTTTCCTGTTTTTTGATTAAATACGTTTGCAGCAAGGAATGGGAATTTTGCCCACTGTTCTTGTTTTTCTAATAGTTGTAGTGGATTATCAAATTCGTGATTACCTAAGGTAACGGCTTCATATCCCATCATATTTAAAGCTTCAATATCAGGTTTTGCATTTTGTAAATCTGATTCTGGTACACCTGTATTAAAGTCGCCTGCATTTAATAAAATCACTGATCCGCCAGCTTTTTTTACTTCAGCACGAATGCGATCAATTAAGGTTTTTTGAGCTGCTAAACCATATTCACCATTTTTGTTTTGCCAATAATGTCCATGTAAATCATTCGTGTGCAAGATAGTGAAATGATAGGTGTGATCTTTTTGATAGGCATAGCCGAGGGAAGAGAAAGCAAGTAATGATGCTAGCGTTGAATATTTAAGAACATTGGTTATTTTCATGAGTTACTCCTTTAGTTGATGACTTAATTATTCTACCTAATCTTTAAAAATATAAATTAAATGGAATTTGTTGGCATTGTTTTTCTTTGTCGGTTAATCCTAAAACATAAGTTTCTAAATATTCGGTAATAAATACATCTTTAAATAACATAATAATTTCAATCTCAGATGGATAAGAACAATCGCCATATTGGATCGGTTTTTCCTGTAATGAACGCAGTTGTGCTCTAATCGCAAGATTGTAACCTTCATTGGTTAGATATAAATCACGGTAAGTGAGAATAAGGTTATCAGCACGTTTGGTTTTTGTTAGGCGTTGTTCAATATGTAATTTCCATCGAATTAATTGCTCTATTGAATAGCGATTGTCACGTAAAAATATCTCTTTATTTTCAAGCATGTGATTAGTAATGCGTTGTTTGGTTTCTTTGGCAAACGGATCTGTATTTTTAAGCCTGAATGGGTATTGCGTTAGCTCCATTTTAATCGGTCTATCAAACCAATATTGCCAATTTTCTGGTTTTGTTTCATCAAGTAAACAAGCAATAAAGTTTTCTGGCGAAAAAGGAGGTTTTTTAAAAGTGACTTCATAATTTGGTTTGCAAGAAAAATGTCTTTCTTGTGCGTGCCAATAATAGGTTAATTGATAATCCTCCACAGAAAAGGTTAATGAATTATCTTGATTTGGGGTTTTATTAATCAAATGTCCTTTTTTATCGTTAATATTGGCTAAAGTATTAAAATAATTTGTAAATGGTTGATAAAACAGGAATAACATAAAAATAATCAATGAATAGCTACAAATAGCTCCAGAGAGAGTTTGGTACGTTTGTTGATACCTTTTAGTTAATATTAAATGGGTTAAATGGAGTAATCCAATCAGAATTGTTGGGGTAAAAATCAGTGATTCAAATAGGATAAGAATGAGATTACCGATACCGCTTGGATCGTGAAATACTAAAGAAATTGGAGTGAATAAGCTAAGGAGAATAGCAAAACTTGATGCGAGATAACTGGCAATGAAGGTTAGATAGAAGATATTTTTAAATAAATACTGCGTGAGAAAAATAATAATATTGAGATAGATAAAAAGAAAAAAGTTATCCGTGCTAATGATGAAATACGAGAAAATTAGGTTAATTAATGTTGTTGTAAGGAAAATCAAGCATTGTTTGAAAAATTGAGGAAAGCGAAAAATAAAGCTGACTAACAATAGAATTGCGGTGATTGATAGCTGATGAATAAAGAGATTTTCTTTTAAAAATATAAATGATTCATAGGGATAAGAAAAATTGATCTTTAATAACGATAAAATGAATAAGATTAATAATGTGATCAAAAATTGTGCTAGAAGACAGAAGTGATGCTCTTTATTTTTAGTAGGTGTGGAAGCAGTGGATCTTTGCGAGAGAGGGATCACGATTATTATCAAGATAATTGCGATTAGCCAATAAAATAATAATCTACCATTCATAGATAATAGGGCTTTAGCCACTTCTATTGCTGTATAGGCAATAATAAAGATATTGGTGAGCGTTGTTTTTCTGCGTAGTTGATTAAAAAGATAAATGACAAAAGCTAAGACTATACCTGAAAAGTTTAATGCTTGACTGAACCAAAGGTAGTTTGTGATAAAGTCAGAAATAACTAAATCAATAGAAACAACAAGAAAAAGTATAGAAAAATTTTTTACAAGGTTATTTTTGCTTAAATAAGCAAATAGATGAAAAATCAGACAAAGGATAAAAGATTGAAAACTTAAGTCGGTAAAGTCATTCAGTATTGGCATAAATTGTTCATTAATCCAATCTTTTACGATGGTTTGTAGATGAAAAACAATAGGTTGTATCTTAACTAAGCTGAGAAATTAAAACCAGTCAATTATTGATTTTTCTGGTAAAAACGGTAAAATTCTACGGCTTTTTATCGGAGGTGTTTTTGTGTAAAAAAGCATCAAGATGAAAAAAGCACTAAACGCCCCTACTTCGAACGGGGTTTTCTTTTTTTACTATCAATATTTTAGAGGAAGGTTATGGTAACCATTCGTTTATCTCGTGGCGGAGCTAAAAAACGCCCATTTTATCAAATTGTCGTTGCAGACAGCCGTTGCCCTCGTGATGGCCGTTTCATCGAACGTATTGGCTTTTTCAACCCAATCGCTGCTGGTAAAGCAGAACGTTTACGTATCGATTTAGATCGTGTAAATGAGTGGGTTGGTAAAGGTGCATCTTTATCTGATCGTGTTGCATCTTTAGTAAAAGAAGCTCAAAAAGCTGCTTAATTTAGAACAACGATAGGTGGTTAGAATGGAACAGCAAAAAATCGGTGTTGTAGGTAAACTTGGTTCGACTTATGGTATTCGAGGTTGGTTGCGTGTTTATTCTTCTACCGAATATGCAGAAAGCATTTTTGATTATCAACCGTGGTTTTTGAAAATTAAAAACCAATGGCAACCAGCAGAAATTGAAGGTTGGCGTCATCATAGTCAAGATTTGATTGTGAAATTAAAAGGTGTTGATGATCGGGAACACGCACAAACTTTAGCGAATATTGAAATTGGCGTTGATTTAAACCAACTTCCAGCATTAGGTGATGGTGATTATTACTGGCATGATTTAATTGATTGCCAAGTAGTCAATTTACAAGGCTACCAAATGGGGCAAGTAATTGAATTGATGGAAACTGGATCTAATGATGTATTAGTCGTTAAAGCCAATGCTAAGGATGCTTTCGGTAAACAAGAGCGGTTAATTCCGTATATTGAAACAGTAGTTAAAAGAGTAGATCTCAGCACCAAAACAATTGAGGTGGACTGGGACGCTGGTTTCTAACCTCAGGAAGATCCTGTTGGCTTAATGAACATTGAGGTATCCGTATGTGGATTGGGGTAATTACACTTTTCCCAGAAATGTTTAAAGCTATTACAGAATTTGGGGTAACAAGTAGAGCCATAAAGCATAATCTGCTGCAAGTAAATTGTTGGAATCCAAGAGATTTCACCCACGATAAACATAAGACGGTAGATGACCGCCCTTATGGTGGAGGCCCTGGGATGTTGATGATGGTACAGCCATTAAGAGATGCAATCCATGCGGCAAAAGCAGAAGCAGGTGAAGGTGCTAAGGTGATTTATCTCTCACCGCAAGGACGTAAATTAAATCAAGCTGGCGTTGAACAGCTCGCTAAAAATCAAAAAATGATTTTGGTTTGTGGGCGTTATGAAGGCATCGATGAACGTTTGATAGAAACCGAAATTGATGAAGAATGGTCAGTTGGTGATTACGTATTGACTGGGGGAGAGCTGCCAGCAATGACATTAATTGATGCAGTATCACGTTTTGTACCAGGTGTATTAGGCAAACAAGCTTCGGCAGAGGAAGACTCTTTTGCTGATGGATTATTAGATTGCCCACACTACACACGACCTGAAGTGCTTGATGGTATGACAGTACCGCCAGTATTGATGTCTGGCAATCACGAAGAAATTCGTAAATGGCGATTAAAACAGTCGTTAAAACGAACGTGGTTACGCAGACCTGAGCTATTAGAAAGCCTAGCTCTGACTGACGAACAAAGGTTGCTGTTACAACAAGCTCAACAAGAGCAACAACAGCAAAAGAAATAGATTCAGTTACATCTAGGAATAAGGTAATTTATTATGAGTAACATTATTAAACAACTTGAACAAGAACAATTAAAACAAAACGTACCTAGCTTCCGTCCAGGTGACACATTAGAAGTTAAAGTATGGGTTGTTGAAGGTAGTAAAAGACGTCTGCAAGCGTTCGAAGGCGTGGTTATTGCAATTCGTAACCGTGGCTTGCATTCAGCATTTACCTTACGTAAGATCTCTAACGGTGTTGGTGTTGAGCGTGTTTTCCAAACTCACTCACCAGTTGTTGACAGCATCGTAGTTAAACGTAAAGGTGCCGTTCGTAAAGCTAAACTTTACTACTTACGTGAACGTAGTGGTAAGTCTGCACGTATTAAAGAACGTTTAAACTAATCGATTCTTTCTCTAAAGCCCTTGTTT
>NZ_JAQIBB010000045.1:0-38824 GCF_027920745.1 Gallibacterium faecale
TCGATTATGAGTCGACTGCCTTCGAGGGTGCCGGTTCGAGTTCGGTCTTAGGCACTACCTCTTCGATTGATTTGTTTTCAGTACAGGTTCAAGTTCTGTTAGAAAACATATTTTGGTTTTTTAGTGTTGATAAATTTCTTTTAATCAACAAAGAGTTACCACATATGAAAAAACCATTCATCACAACAGTTCTCTCCACTAAAGGTGGCGTTACTAAAACCACAAATGCCGCTAATATATCTGCATTTTGTGCTGATCACGGACTTAAAGTCTTGATGATCGATACCGATGTTCAGCCGTCTCTAAGTTCATATTATGAGCTGGACTATATTGCAGAGGGCGGTATTTATGAGTTTTTGATCAACAAAAATCTCAATCACAGCGAGATCATCTCTCACACCGTTATTCCAAATCTCGATTTAATCAAGTCTAATGATCCAACCGGCAAAATTAGCCTACTTTTAAGAAATTCGCCGGACGGTGTTATTCGTTTTAATCATTTATTAAAACAAATTCAAGGGTACGATTTGATTGTGATCGATACTCGCGGTACACGAGATATCACATTGGAAATGTCAGTGCTTGCCAGTGATTTAATTCTCTCTCCACTCCTTCCGGAGCTGTTATCAACGCGTGAATTTTTGCGAGGCACGTTGAGCTTATATGCGGATTTAAGCACATATGAAGCATTGGGCTTGCATTTACCGCCAATCAAAGCGGTTGCTAATCGTGTTGATAATACCAATGATGCAAAAGATGTTATTGCACAACTGCATCAAATATTCAATGAACCCCAATTTAAACAACAAGGCTATCAAGCTGAGTTTCTTGACCTCACTATTCCATCTCGCGTTGCTTACAGAGAGGCAAATACGCTTTGTACACCGATCCATAAATACAGAGAGTCTGAATTTGAAACAATGAAGAAGCTCTGTTCAACATTATTTCCTCAATTTGCACCTTACTTTCAACAATAGGAGGAAATAATATGGGACAAAAAAATAACAATGCCTTAATGAATCGTTCAATAGAGGTAGAAAAAGCTGTGATTGGAGCATTACTGATTGATAATGACGTATTTGATAATATTTCAGATATCGTGTCAGAAAAAGACTTTTCACTCAATTGGCATCAAATCGCTTTCAAAGCAATCAAAAACAGACTTTCTAATGGCGAAAATATTGATATTCTGATCTTAGAAGACGATTTAAGAAAATCTTATCCCAATCAAGAAGGAATGTTCGCCTATTTGGTTGATATCGTACAGAATACGCCTACTTCAAGCAACGCTGAAACCTATGCCAAGAAATTAAGTGACATTGCCAAAGTGCGAGAGTTGATGAAATTGGGTGAGAAATTACAGAATATCTCACAAAATGAAAGTATAGAAAATGTAATTTCAAGTGCTGAAAAACAGTTATTTGAGATAACCACCAATCAAACTGATGCCAGCAATATCTCACTTTCTGCAGCATTGAAAACAGCAGTGAGCAAAATAGAAAATGCGTGCTTTCAAAATTCGGCAGTAAGCGGAATCCCAACAGGATTAGATGATTTAGATACAATGACGACAGGCTTTCAGCCTGCAGATTTCGTGGTGATCGCAGGCAGACCGGGAATGGGAAAAACCGCATTCTTACTCTCGTCAATAAAAGCGACATTAGAGCAATCTGAACAGCCTGTATTGTTCTTTTCGCTAGAAATGCCATCAGATCAAATCATCACTAGATTGTTATCAATGGTTGGCAGCATCCCACTGCAAACCTTGCGTAATCCGCTTTTGCTAGATGATGAGGGTTTCGCCAAGCTGTCAACAGCAATCAATACCATTAAACAATGGGAAAATCGCTTAATCATTGATGATTCTCCATCATTAACAGCGGATATTTTACGCTCAAGAGTCCGTAAATACTCAAGATTACACGGACAACCTGCAGCAATTTTTGTCGATTATCTACAGCTGATGCGTTATCCAACCGCTCCGAACCGGTATGAAGAAATCAGCAAAATTTCTAATGCGTTGAAAGCGTTAGCGAAAGAGATGAATTGCCCGGTAATCGCATTGGCTCAACTTAATCGAGCTGTAGAAGGACGAGCGATAAAACGTCCAACCAATGCAGATTTAAGAGACTCAGGTCAAATCGAACAAGATGCAGACGTCATTATATTGCTGCATCGAGACGATTATTACAGCAAAGATGATGAAAAAACCGGGTTAGCGGAAGTAATTATCGGGAAACAACGTAACGGCCCAGTTGGTACAGTGGAATCCTATTTTGCTGCTCAATATTCCCGATTTGAGCCATTTCATTATGCTAATGCCTAACTAAGGAGGAGTTATGAAAAATATATTTCAAAAATCAAAAGAAGAACGCAAAGCCTCTTTGATGAGAGGCATTCAAGTCGGTTTAATTCCAAATACTAGCCCTGATTACACCGCAGCGATTACGACTCAAACAACAGAACCTGAATTACGGACAGTCACACTGTTAGAATTAAGACCGTTTGATAATAACCCAAGAAAAACACAAAATCCAAAGTTTGAAGAGATCAAAGAGTCTATTAGAGTAAGAGGGTTAGATTTTCCACCTAACATTACTAAGCGGCCAAATGAGAATTTTTACATTATTGCTGACGGTGGTAACACACGTCTGCAGGCATTAAAAGAGTTATATGAAGAAACACAAGACCCTAAATATTTCTCCATTCGTTGTCTGTATAAGCCGTGGCAAGGTGAAAGCGATGACAACACAGAAGGCGATTTACATTGCTTGATTGGGCATTTAGCCGAAAATGATTTACGTGGTGATCTAACCTTTATTGAGCGTGCTCTCGGCATTGCCCAAGCAAAACAGTTTTATGAAAAACAGCTAGGTGAATCACTTTCTCACCGTAAATTTATTGAACGCTTAAAAGCCGATGGCTATAGCGTCACATACTCAGTCTGGGCAAGGATGCAACAATGCATTGATTTACTCTATCCTGCCATTCCAACATTATTATTTAATGGGATGGGAAGACCGCAAATCGAAAAATTATTAATCATTTATAATAATGCGGAAAAGTGTTTTGATAAATACACCGCATTACACTACAAAGATAACAATAGTTTTCAGTCATTATGGTTAGATACCCTAAAAAGGTTCGATAATGACGACTATTCATTTGAAATTTTCCAAGATGAATTGATAGGCAATATGGTCAATGAAATTGGTACGGATTATGTTTCTTACCAAGATATTCTCTTTGAACTTGAGAATAAACCTAAAGCCAATGTCTCAACCAATCAAGAAACTGAAGCAGCTAATGAAAATATTACGCCTTCACAGGAATTAAAAACTGAACCAGATAATCAAAATAATGAAAAATCAGAAGATGCTCAAAAAATAAGCACTGATCGCAGTGTGACCAGTGAGCAAAAAACGAGCAATTTTGATGGTTTTGATAATTCTGAACCAGAAAATGAAGATTATCAGACTGAACCAGATTATGAAGAATCTTTAACAACGGAACCAGACAATATTGACGATAATGGGTTATCTGATTTCGGGCTATCATTTGAAAAACAGCAATCAATTAATGAGCAGAAACAGCAACGAGCCGCACAAAACGGTATTGCATTTGCAAACAGTGGCTGTCAGCCTGTTGAAGATATCTGGCAAATTTATCCAGCTATTGATAATGTTGAAAAACTACGCTTTGAAGCGTATGGGTTAACGACTGATATTGTGTCAATTATCGGTCTTAAATCATCCATCATTGAACCTATTAATGATGACTTCAGTTTTACTATTCTGCCATCACAATCAGATAATGTCTCTGCTTTGCAAGAGAATATACATCAATTGTTGTCGTGCTTGGCAACAGATGGTCACAATGAAAATTTAACTTGTACCCTCAATGAATCATTATTGATAGGTATGGAATCTGAACCGGAAATTAATGATTTATTACTGGTTAAAATCTTCAGGCTTATCAGAGTCACGCGTCAATTAAGACAGCACTTACGGGGATGTTAATTATGATGCCAACAATCAATCAAATTATACTACCTCACCTCATCGCTCAGATAAAAATGGGCAAATTACGCTATTGTGAGGAGCTGGGATTTAGTACCGAGGAGTTGATAAAAATCAACAACCTTACTACTGACGAGCTCCATTTTCTGAGCAATATGAACACGACTTTTTTCAAAGTAAGTGTTAATCACGATTTACTAAATAAAATGCTGAAGAGAACTAAAGATCAAACAGAATATCAAAATCTGTTTGACAGAGCACTTGTTCTCGGCGCAAGCATTGAATTAATGCGCCATTTTTTTGGCGCGCAAAGTCACGAAGTTAGCGAAAGAAGACGTTTGCTCGGGAAGCAAATCTCAAGCGGAAGACGAGCATTTACCGATCCGGAAAAATCTAGTGCCGCTTGGTATAGATGGCAGGAAGCCTGTAAGCTCTCTGAGAAAAACAGAGAGCTAAACGATATTACCGCTTTAGACAATCTAATGGTGATTGCTGAAGAGCTGGATCTTGATTTGACAACGCTCTGGAAGCAGGTGCAGAGATGGGAAAAAAATGGAGGTGAGCTATGACAACAACCGGAAATGCAGGATTGTTTTATTTCGGAAACCCACACGAAACAGTCCCTCTAAGACTCTTACAAGATCCCTATTTAACGGTTCGTGCAAAATATACTTGGCAAATGATTCGTTACCACGCTCAAGCCTTTGCTAGTAGCTTATTTCCGAGCTATGAGAAGTTGCAAGAACTTCTCTCAGACAAACTTTATCGCCAAGAAAAAGTCTCACGAAAAATTGTAAGTCAAACGCTATTGTTGTTGAGATTAACAAGATGGCTCACTTTGTGTGATACCAAACGAGATGAGAAAGGAAGAGTTTTGGGCAACGTATACATCATTCACGATGAGCCTATCGGCATTACGGATGCCGTTCATTTTGACTCTTCCTATTTAAAACTACTTGCTCAGTCAACTAAACACAATGACAGAGTTGTGCAAGAAGTTGCACAGCATATTATTGAGTCAATCAAAAATGATAAAAACAACGCTCATTTTGTATCATATTTAACATTGATGCAGAAACGTTTCAATGAATCCCAAGATGCCTCATTAAATTCAAATCGCACTCCGGCAGTAGCGAAAAAAGTAATGGCAGAATTATTAACAACAGAGACAGATAACAAATCGGAACTCAGTGAAAAAGAGAAAAAATTGCAGAGTTCCGAAATGGAACTTAGTCAAAAAGATGAAGTTTTACAGAGTTCCGATATGGAACTCAGTGAAAATTATCAGAGTTCCCAAATGGAACTCAGTAAAAATGATGAAAATATAGCCAGTTCCCAAATGGAACTCAGTGAAAAAGGAGAAAATTTGCTTAGTTCCGATATGGAATTCAGTACGAAACCACTAAAATCGGCTAATTTTCATACGGAACTCAGTAAAAAACACTTAGTTTCCCAGTACAGTACTAGTACTAATAATATATATACTAAGTACAGTACTAGTACTGTATTTAATAATAATTTATTAAAAGTATTTAACGATCTAGAAAAACAGACTCTAGAAAATTTAATAAGACAACTCAGATTATCTGATGATGTCGTTCATAGTGTGATGACTGAAGCTGCATTACGCATTGAAAAAGGTGATATTCGTAATCCGCTAAGCTATGTGTGTAGCTTGCTAAGAAAAGCAAAACAGGGAGATTTTAACGAGTATCTTTGCAAAATTAAGAATAAAACGGCAGATTTGGCGAAACCAACCTCACAAACTAAAAAACAAAATAACCCGGCGGTTTTGACAGTCACTAGAAGCCCTGAAGAGCTCGCAAATATGCTGAGTAAAGCAAAATTACTGGCAGAGCAATTACGAGGTTAGTTTTTTGCCTCTTTTTGAAAATCAATTAATCATTGTGATTAACGGTTTGGTGTGAATAATAAAGCATAATAAAAAAACAACACAGGAGACAAATTAAATGCCGAGCGTTAATCAAGTAAACATTTTGGGAAACTTGGGTGATGATCCCCAAATTCGGTGTATGCCAAATGGCGATTTAACGGCGTTGCTAAGCGTAGCCACAAGTCGCGTTTGGAAAGACAAAAACGGCGAAAGACAAGAATTGACAGAATGGCATAGAATTGTGCTATATCGAAGGTCTCCGGCTATTTACGTACGCAAAAATGGACTGATGATAAAAATGTAGATCGCTGGACAACTTCAATTATTGGTGAGCAGTTACAATTAATAAGCAGTAAACCAGTTATTCAACAAAACAAACAGACAGAAGAACATATTTCTCCTGAAGCGGAAACTCAAATCATTGAAGATGAACCGCTTCCTTTTTAATTCTTATTCCCCTTAGTAATGAGTATAATGAGTATAAAGCGTTTGCCGGTGAATAACCGGCTTTTTTATTTTATAAACACTGAATAGGTTAAAAAATAAGCAGTGATCGCAGTGTGACCAGTGCTTATTTTTTAATCAAACTGGGTATACTAGGTCATTTATTATATAAAAATAAAGTAAATATTACAAAAGTGTTAATTTTTAACAAATATTTAACCTGATCACACTGCGATCACTGCTTAAAAAATAACCATCTTTTTTGATAAAAATGAGTATCTAATAGTTTATTGTATTCATATAGCGAAAACATATGATGAGGTTTTATTCAATTAATAACGAAAAGGATACGATACTATGGCTGATGTAAACTCAATCGGTGCTTTACGCACTGATATCACTTTAACGTTGCAAACCCAATATGCCACACGACTCTGGCAAGGTAAAAATGTCAATAAAGACAATAAGCAAATAACTCGGATTATTAGCGTCCCAGTATGTTTATCTATTTTAAATAGAATTACCCAGCACGCTGCACAAGATGATCCTTATGCAGATGCTTATTTAATGAAAATTGAGAGTAAAATTTTATCTACTCGTGAAGATATGGCTAAATTAGCGGATAAAATGACAGACATTTATGCTGAGAATGTACCCGGTGCCATTGAACTGAAAAATAGTTTTAATGTTGATCCAGCAAAAATCCCACTAGCCATCAGATCCTCTATCGGATATCAGTTAATTTATTTATTAGCGGATTTTGACTATTTCACTACTGTAGCAATGACAGCAGCACACATTGCAATTATGCCAAGACAAGAAGTTAGAAATTTAGTAGAACAAGCTGCTCATCTTGTGCGCTCAGTTTTTGGTTTAATCCAACGGTATCAGGATGCCGGAGTTAGCCGCGCAGATATGAGAGCTGGTACAGCTAATGCTTTGGCTGCGATTGCTCGGTTCGGTAAATTGCCGGAAGATATTCTTTCTGGAAAAACTCGTAGTCAATTTGCGCCTGTCAATATAGCTTTGTTTGCTGAAGCAGAAGATAATGATGAGAAGTCTGAAGCAGTTGATAAGGAGATTGGATGAAATATCGCTCATTAGATAAAGAGGATTATAAAAAATTAGTGTTTAATACCCCGTTGAATACGGGGTTAAAAACATTATTCGCACCAATAGACAGTGTTGACGAATACAAGGCATTAGCGCAAATGATAAAAGACGCACGTGCTGAGTTATTTGAATTGGGGCAGAATATTGTAAATGGAGCAAAAGAATATCCATTAAATCACGTTCCGATAGTGTTCATTATTGATCATAATAGCTCCTCTGGGGGAAAGTTCTTGCGATGGCGTAATCAACTGCGAAACCGTACAGGTAAATATGCTTGGGATCAGTTGATTCAAGATAAAAATGTGCCGGAAGAAATTAAAGAAGCATTAATTGCATTGGAAAAAGATCGCATAGCGTTTAATGCGCAAATGTCAGTAATGAACTTCATTTACCGACAGGCGAAAGAATGCGCAGAAAAAATTAATGAAATAGAACAGTTGTATCAGCAAGGAAAAAATAAAGGTAAGGTGTGAGCCTTACCTTTTTTATCTGTCAGATATTTTCTTAATTCTAAAATACAATTTATCATTGTTCGGATCGTGTTGGTCTCTTAATCTAAATCCTGTCAAATATCACTCGTTATAGCGGTAATAGTAGTTATGGCTCATTTCGAAAGTGATCTTATAAATTGTATCTATATGAAAAATAAGGATAATTTTTTTTGGTTAAAAAGTAATCATTGATCGCAGTGTGATCAGTGTTTAAATTTTAGTCAGTGATCGCAATGTAATCAATGAGTAAAATTTAATCAAAAGTATTTTGTAATGATAGGAGATAAAGTTATGACTGATTTAACGAAAACTGATTTGAAGGTAGGAAATATAGATGGCGAGTGGAGAAGAGCGGAATGAAATTAATTTTATGCGAGAAGCCATCGCAAGGACGGGATATTGGGAAGTTTATTGGTGCAACAAAAAGAGGGGAAGGATATTTATCGAGTCCAGATCAGCAAACATTTGTGACTTGGGGAATCGGTCATTTAGTTGAGCAGGCTGAACCTCAGGATTATGATGAATCCTATAAAAAATGGGGTTTTGATAATTTGCCGATTATTCCAGACAAGTGGATGATGAAGGTAAAGAAAGAAACAGCTAAACAATATAAAGTTGTAATGGGATTAATTAAAAAAGCTAATCATATTGTTATTGCAACTGACCCCGATAGAGAAGGTGAGGTTATTGCGCGTGAATTATTAGATATGGCTAATTATAAAGGAAAGGTGCAGAGACTTTGGTTGTCCGCTTTAGATGATGGCAGCATTAGAAAAGCATTGGCTAATTTAAAATCTGATGCAGAAACAAAACCTTTGTATGCCGCAGGATTAGCAAGAGGAAGAGCTGACTGGCTAGTTGGGATGAACCTGACGAGATTATTTACTCTCATCGCTCAAAAGCAAGGGTATCAAGGTGTGATGAGTGTTGGGCGAGTACAGAGTCCGACACTGGCGATTGTAGTACAGCGAGATCGTGAAATTGAAAACTTTGTTTCTAAGCCTTTCTATCGTTTAAAAGTAAACCTTGATGGATTTTGTGCTTATTGGCAACCGACAGAATCGGTTTGCGATGATGAGGGAAGATGTATTGATTACAGTGTGATTACGCAAGTGCAAAGACAACTATCGAAGACACTTAAAATAGATAATATTGAAACTAAGCGCAAAAAAGAGATGCCTCCACTTGCATTTGATCTCGGTACGTTACAGCAAACTTGCTCTAGATTATTTGGTATGGGAGCAGCACAAGTGCTAAAGATAGCACAGTCATTATATGAGACACATAAAGCAACGACATATCCAAGAACCGATTGTGGTTATTTACCTGAATCAATGATTGATGAAATTCCGCTTGTGCTAAAAGCTGTATCTGAATCAGATCCTCAAGTTAGAAATATTGTAGCAAAATTAGATATATCTCTTCGTTCCAGAGTTTGGAATGATAGTAAAATTACGGCTCACCACGGCATTATTCCGACAACTCAAAAAGTTGATTTGAGTAAGATGAGTGACGATGAATTAAAGGTTTATCAGCTTGTACGCAAGCATTATTTTGCTCAGTTTCTACCATTATATGAGGAGGATAATACGAGTGTGCTGTTATCTGGTAATGAGCAGACTTTTGTCTCAAAAGGTAAGCAAGTAATAAAAATAGGATGGAAGTCTCTGTTTCAGCAAGACAGGAATGAAGATGATGAAGAACAATCGCTACCATCCTTGCGGCAGGGACAATCGTGTAATGTTGTTGATAGTGAGGTTTTAACTTTAAAAACTACACCACCTAAGCATTACACTGAGGGAACATTAATTGCCGCAATGAAAAATGCGGCTCGGTTTGTGACAGATGCCCGATTAAAGCAGAGATTAAGAGAAACTGAGGGGCTTGGTACAGAAGCTACTCGAGCAGAAGTGATTGAAACATTATTTAAGCGAGGTTACCTTGAGAAAAAGCGCAAGGAAATTGTTGCAACTTCAGCTGGTAGATCTTTAATTGATGGCTTGCCGGATATTATTAAAGATCCTGGTATGACTGCATTATGGGAACAGGCGTTAAATGATATTGCTTCAGGTAAGATGTTATTACAGGATTTTATGGATAAGCAGAATCAATTTATTTCCCACGTAGTGAAATCAATGATTGGTTCTGGGAGTGTGGCAATTCAAGTGAAAGCTGAAAAGATATGCCCTAAATGTGGTGCTGCAATGAGAAGAAGAAAAGGTAAATACGGTGATTTTTGGGGCTGCTCCAATTATCCTACTTGTACGGCAATAGAAAATATTGGCTCAAGAAAAAGGGTTGGAAAATCACAATAATCTATTTACAATAGAGATTGCAAATCGTTGGTAACTTACGTCAAAGTTACGCCCTTTAAGACTGAACTTGCGGTTCTGTGGTAGCTCACGCGAGGAATGTCGTAAATGACCGTTTGAGACAACTGCTGACTTGAACTAAGTTGTCGAGCGTTTTGAAATATGGTCTCTCTTAACAGAGTAAATGCAATCTCATCTATAATCATTTTTTATTTGTCTATATGTCGTGGGATTTTATTTGTTTCCAATGATGGGAATAAATAAAATCCCACGATATTCTTTTGCTAAACCACGGGGCAGTGGTGAAAAATGCTCGCCCTTTGTGCGTCAGCGCTATTGTCAAACTGATTGGGACGACTTAGTGATCAGTGGATGGGGAGAATAATTATGGTATTTCAGAGGGAACAATTAATTATTTAAACTTTCTTTCTCGTCAAATTCTTCAATGGCTTGTTATCGTGGTGATAAGCTTAATTTAAAATTGTCATCTTTGACGTATTTTTTATAGTTGCAGTATGGTCGGTGAGATTATGCTGCAATTTTTCTTTTATGTATAAAAAACAACCACTGATCGCAGTGTGATCAGTGGTTGTTTTTTGAGCTAATGATTAGGGTTATGTGCAAGATTTCATTTGAATATGGCTAGGGACAACTTCAAATAATAAAAATAAGGCAATAAATAAAGTTATGCTCATTAATATAAAATATAATGTTGCGTACAAATAATCGGGATCGTACCCTTTTGTTTCTAGTATAAACATACAAAGATTACCTATAGACACAAGTAGCATTATTATCCCTAGTAAGAGATATTGAGTAATTTCCATTTTTTACCTCAGTGTTAATTATGTAATTTTTATACTAGAGTGAGGGGTTATTTTTTTCAATTCCTTTTTTAATAGAGATATTTTTGAAAAAGAGCTGCTAATGTATCCCATACAGATATTAGTGTTAAGGCAGCACTGAGTATAGACAATAGAATATTACATAATTTATATTTTTCCTTTTTAGAATAAACATCATTTATGGTATTTGCTAATTGAAGAATATTTTCTTTTTCGTATGGATTTTCTGCACGGATTAGTTTTATTTGATTCATTATAGATTTTGGAAGCTCTGGAAAATTAATCTCTCTTTCATAGTCATCTAGTAGTTCTTTTAAATGTATAATCTCAATCTCATTTTCTTTGTTATTGATATTTTAAAAATATAGCTTTGTTAAGTTCTTAATAGCATATATTCGTTTTACTTTTGTGAAGTTAATAGCTTTATTTAGGTTATAGGTGTTAAGAGATTTTTCTGAAAATAATTTGCTTATTAAATTGTAAAACTTTTTTGCTCTTATTAGATCTTGAATGGCAGATGGAATGATAACGGCGATTAAGCATAAGTATAGAGATAAAATAATTGGCATAGAACTCCCTCCAACATAAAAAATGTTATCTAACTTTAGTATGTTTTCTCTATATACTCAATCCGATTGTTTGATTTGATTAAAATTTAAGCAGTGATCGCAGTGTGATCACTGCTGTTTTTTTATACAGACAGTGGTTGTGGTAGCTAATACCCTAAAATTAATTAAAACAAAAATGGATCAATGTGTGAATTATAGTTTACATTTTTCTAGGAACGATATTATAGTGCTAAGAGGAGGGGTGATATGATCCAAATAAAATCAACAGAAACATTTGCGACAGTATTTAAAGTAATGCAGGCATTAAATTTAAATTTAGAAGTGCGACACGCATAAAAATCACTATATAAAAAGCAAATTGTATAAAATATGAACATTGATCACACTGTGATCAGGTTAATAAAATGTTAAATTCTGTATTTGGTTTAAAATTTAAACTAAAATAATTATGAAAATAGGTGTTTTTAGATGGTTGTATACAAAATAACCACTGATCGCAGTGTGATCAGTGGTTATTTTTTAATCATTAATTGGAAAAGGGTGTTTTTCACATAAATAGAAATTTAATATAGGGTGTAATCAAAAAGTAGGTAAATGCTATTATTTGCTAATATGTAATCTCTATTTTGAATACATATGTAAAACCTGGACTAAAAGGCCTTTTAAAGGTAAGGGGTGAACCCCTTACCTTCAGAGGGAAATTACCCTTAACCTTTACTTTTTAATGAGGATAAAGATGGCACAAATCGAGGATGTAAAATTTTCAGTAACAATGGATTATTCACAAGCTGATGAAATCAGCATACATATTGTATGGGACGCAAGTGATACTTTTCCGCAAGAGAAAGTAGAGCAATTAATAGAGTATATGAATAGAAACCTCGTTCTGCTCTTTGGTTTTTTTAAAGATAAGTTTCGGCTGTATCTTGAATATAATGAAGTGTTGCTTTCGTTTTCAGTGAAAATGAGATTTGAGTTTGATGATACCGGGTTCAGCATTAAATTTCTGAATAAGGATAATGATACAGGAGCTGAGTATTTAGCAAGATGTATTATGAATGATTTACTTACTGGAAATGAAACAATAGAGAAATTGTTGGAATATCTTCAAGAAGACGATGAGAATAAAAACATTGAAGAGATTGTTTTGCAATAGATTCACCTTAAATTTTATAATTGTATGTTTTTTAGTCACTGATCGCAGTGTGATCAGGTTAATAAAATGTTAAATTTATACTTTTGATTAATATATATTCTCCTTTTGAACGAAAAATATACTAGACTTGTATTGTGTACGAAAAATAAACACTGGTCACACTGTGACCAGTGTTGTTTTTTTATACTATAAGATAGTTACAATATTCAATATTTTAAAATTGATTAAAATATAAACACTGATCACAGTGTAATCAGGTTAAAAAATTGTTAAAAATAGGAAGGTGTTTTTTTGATGAGAATCTTAAATTAAAAAATTGTTTTATTTCTTTGTTGTTATTGTTTTAATGTAATCGGTTAGTGTTTTGGAAAAGTTTGCTCATTCTTGTACCTAGTTAACCCTTCCAAAAATCACATCAAACAGATGGATAACTGAAAAGTTATCCATCCTCCTCTTAAATTGTAGTTATAGCTAAGTTTTTTTCAGTATGTAAGCTCTGGACTTTTTTTGATCAGACTGTTTAATCAATAAATTATTTTATTTTGTTGAAATTGCTTGTTTAATGTTAACTGTTAAATCGCTATCGTTGATAGCATTTATAACGGCTGACCTGTAATGCCGTGTTTGACGTTGTCAAATGTATGGTTGCCCTTTAAACCGAGGTGACGGTTTAAAAATTCACCGCCCTTTCTAAGGCTGCGAACACTTTGAAACCAGCCTCTATCGTGTAAACGATGGTGAGTGTTTGTTTAACAGAATTTTTATTTTTAACCCTGGCGGGGAACATTTTTCCCGTGTTGGGTAAGGATGTTTCTCCGTCTTTTTTATTTTTAGGAGAGACATTATGAATACCCAAACTCAACAAGCTAAAACTTATTTTAATCTTCACACAACAGGAATCGGATATTTAAACAATATTCGAGAAGTTAAGCCTAAAAAGGGAAATACTTTTTGGGCTTGCAGAATTGCTGCTTTAGCAGGTGATTCAACAACACCAGAATATCGTTACTTTGATGTAAATGTTGTCGGTGCTCTAGCTGAAAAGCTAGTTAAAAACTGCCAAAAGGCGGTGTCTGAAGGGCATAAGATGTTAATATCTTTTGTTATTTCAGATTTATGGGCTGATTTATACACGGTCAATAAAGACAGTAGTTATCACAAAAAAGGTGATACTGCGGTGTCTTTAAAAGGTCGTCTTATTCGTATCAATATGATTAAGAAGGACGGTGTAAAAGTTTATCCAAAAGTCTCAACAGAAGCAGAACAACAGACTGCTCCTGTTCAAAATCCTGAAGAAGCTATCATTGAAGCACTTCCATTACCAGAAGAAATTTTGGTTCAGGAAGAAGATGGTAATGAGCTTCCATTCTAATCGATGAGACCAATAGTAATACTGTTGGTCTTTTCCCTTCACTTAGACTACTATAGTTATTATTCACAGGAGAGCAATATGGAGGCATCTATGTCATCTATTCGTTTTGATAAACTTAAATTTGTCAAAATTCTGGAAAAAGAAGGTAATCAATCACCTGAAATGGCTGAAGCTTTTGCAAAAGCAGTTGAAGAAGCACTAACAGAAAGTCAGGGGCCTCTAGCGACAAAAGCTGATTTTCAACAAGGGCTTACTGAACTTCGAGCAGAAATGAAACAAGAAATGTCTCAGCTTGAAGTAAGATTAACTTCGGCGATGTACAAAATGGCAGGATTTATCCTTGCCGGTGTAGGTGTATTAATGGGATTGATGAAGTTTATTCATTAATTCTTTTGATGTTGGTGTTAAACAAGCTCACGGCACATTAGCTTTGCAAGAAGTTGCTGTGCGATGTGAATGGTTTGCAAAATGTGCTTCAAATATTCAGTTTTATGATTTAAAAGATGATTTTAATGCGCAATTTATTGTAGATGGTGTTCAAGCAGCAAGAGAAGCGTTTAATCGTTCTATTGATGCTTTAAGAAAAGATCTTTTGGATGCTGGACTTTCACCTAATAAAGTGGAAGAGATTATCGGTAAACGAGCTTTTTCATTGCAGTATATGCAAGAAAATCAACTTATTAAATAACTTATTTTTTACATTACCCATACGGGAAACATTATTCCCGATGGGCATAGTGTTTCCCTTTATTTTTTAGGAGAAATACTATGAATACATACTCAAAATTTGCACCTAATGTTTTTGTTGCAAAATGCCCTGAAATGCACGAAAAAGGTGAAATCATCACCTTAACAAGTAAATATGGCAAAGAAACAGAAGTAGAAATCTAATGACATTAAATTCTCAACAAGGGAGCAAAAAGAAGTTATAGGTTATTTTGATGATGAAAGAGACAAGATTACTGGCATTTCGGCTTATACAAGAGATGCTCAAACTGTGACTACAGCATTGATTATTACTTATAAATTAACAGATCCTGTTGCTGTATATAAAAATTATCGTACTACCGAAAATATGATTAATCAACTTGTTGAACCAAGAAGTAGACAGGCTCTTGAAATCGTATTTAGTAAATATACAGCACAAAAAGCTTTAGAAAATAGAGCAAAATTAACTACAGATATTACTGCTCAAATTCGTGAGGCAGTCAAGGGTTACCCTATCGAAATTACCGCTGTTCAAACGGTAATTCAATTTAATAAAGAATATGAAAAAAGGGTAGAGGAAAGCGTTCAAAAGAATGTGGTAATTCAGACAGCGGAACGTGAACTAATTATTCAGCAAAAGCAAGCAGAGATTGTGAAAGTGTATGCCTAAGAGAATATTATTTAATAATCCTGTGTTTACTAGATTTTATCACCTATGTAAGGATTTCATTTATGAAAATAAATTTTATGAAGTCTATCGGTTAGAAAATAACAACAACGAGTCTGTTTTAATGTTTTTTAATTTCTATCGTTACACAAAGAAACATAAAACGGGACAAATTAAAGTAGAATACTGGTGTTTGAAATCACAGAAATGGAAGAGAGAGCGAGCAAAGAAAAAGTTGAAATATTGTTATACAATACCTTTTCTTAATCTTTCTTTAAACTATTTGTTCTATGTACAAGAAAATGTAATTATAAAAATTGTTGAATATCTGAGAATAAAACATCCTGAGTATAAAGAGTTATCATCTTATTTTATATCGACACTTATTGACTTGCTCAAAAAATATTTACATCGTAGAACGATCATATTTAGAAATGCTCCTAATCATACAAAACACATAACTAAATGGTTATGGCAATATTTTTGGGATAAGTCTATTATTTCAGCAGTTTTCAGAATTGAGGGATATACGTCTCATTTAGGACATTATCTTTTTTATCAAAAATATATTTCTAAATTAGTACGAGTAAGCTATGAATATCCGAATCTCTTACCATTATTGAGTCAAATTAAGCCTATTTATTGGGATGATCCAAATTTGTTTAGTTATGATTATTGGGTAAATGAATCTTCTAGAAGTAGAGAATTTCATAGTCCAGTATATTGTGAAACAAAACAACAATGGCGTTGGATAAAAAAACAATCATCTAAATTCATTAGAATTTGGATGTATTACCACTGTTTTTACCGAAAATGTGTTCTTTCTGTATTAATGCAGCCTGGAGTGTCAGAAAAACTTCCGGTGTGTCTACAAAATATGATTTTTATAAAAGGGCATATTTTAGTAGATCATTGTGTTTCAGAAAAATATAAGGAACGCTTGCTTAGATTATTTATTCAATATGCTATAGATTTTTGGAAAAATAGAGGAATTAAGGCTCTAAGAAATTATCTGAAAACTAACGCTATAGAGATGTTTCAGGATATTGCAATCTATTTATCCAGCAATGAAGGGCAGACGCGTGGTCTACCTTTGACGTGGGAACGTTTGATTGAGCGTAATGATCAGTGGCATCAACAACTTCTTCAAGAACTTCAACGAAGAAAGGATGAAGATCATCAATGGCAGCTTGCAAAAGCTTGGGAAAGCAATGTGTCTTATTATAAGATTAATGAGGTTGAATTTACTGCACTAACGACAGGGAAAGCCTTATATGAAGAAGGACAACGAATGAATCATTGTATTTTTACTTATACTGATCTCTGTGATGCAGGGCGTTATTTAGCATTTTCTGTTAAGTGCGATCATAAAAATACAAAACCGTACTATTCTACGCTTGGTTTATCTCTAAGTGGAGAGGGAAAAAATCAAAAATGGAAAATAGATCAACATCGAGGACGATACAATGAAAGTGTTGCTCCTTATTTAAAAAAGATTGCACAACAATTTTGTCGAGTCTTGAATCAGCAATATTCTTTTTAATGAAGTTTTTATTGATTTTTTTGGATAATCAATTTCCTATTCATTTTTTTCTCTGTCTTCTTTATGTTGTGATCAATATTGCACATTAAGGAGATGAAAATGAAAAAACAGTTGCTTGCTTGCGCGATTGCCGGTTTGTTTGTTTTGACTGGTTGCAGTAATCATTCTGGGAACAAAAAAACTCAGACTGATACTAATGTGGTACCTATGCCGGTTGTAACGGCGCAATCAGCTACCCAAAATAAATCAATCCAAACAGCTCAAGTTTTTAAATCAGAGGTAGTTTCACCAGACATTTACCAGCAGCAAGATGCTTTAGAGCCTAGCGTTGTGCGTACAGATCGTTATCAATTAACAAATATTGATGCGCAGTTGGGACAGAAGTATTTACTCGAGCAGGCTGTTGTTATCAAGATGAAAACAAAAAAGAATCAGTCATTAAATGTTGAGCAAGGCATTAAAAATACGTTGTCAAATACGGGGATTTCACTTTGCCCGGCATTCGGTCAGTCTGATTTATTAACACTTTATTCTCGCCCTCTACCAAAAGTTCATCAACAATTCGGTCCAATGAAATTGAGAGAGGCCTTGCAGATGTTAGCTGGCCCTGCTTATCAGTTAACACTAAATGAACAAACTCGAGTAGTGTGTTTTAAAGCTAGAGTTACGGAACGCGTTTCTATTCCTGATTTCTCTCCAAATGAATAAATGAGGGTGATGATATGAAAAAACGAAATATACTACTTATCCTTTCATTGGCATTGGGGCAATCAGCATTTGCACTTGATTTGAATGAAACAGTGCAAAGTATTAAGGAAACTTCGGCCAAAGCATTAGCACAAGCTGAACAAAGTGCAAAACAGGTGTCTTCATCCGTGACTTCTACAATTCAATCGCTTTCAGCTAATGAGCAAGCTCAACATTGGGGCTTGACAGAAGAGGAATGGAAGCGATATGAGCGGCTAAAGAAAACTGAGCGACAATATTGGTCGCCAAATCTTGATCCTTTAACAACATTAGGTGTTGAGGCAACCAGTGAAGCAGAGCGGCAAAAATATGCGCGTTTGCTTGCAAAGAAAGAATTTGAACGAGTAGAGAAAGAACTCAAATTTCAGTTGGCATATGATGCCGCTTTTAAAGAGCTTTATCCCGGCGTAATGCCAATTTCTGATAATACAATGTCACCTGTTATCAATGAACGATTAGTGTTGTTTACTCGCTTAAATTGCGAGAAATGTGATTCTGCATTACAGAAAATATTGGCAACCAACAAATCAGTTGATATTTATTTTGTTGATAGCCGGCAAGATGATAAAGCTATCCGTGATTGGGCAATTTCTCATCGAATTGATGTGAATAAAGTTCGTAGCAGACAAATTACCCTTAATCACGATCAAGGAGGCCTTTGGATGCAGCACGGCAACGGCAAAATGCCGGTTATCTTTAAATCGGGAACTTGGGATCAGGTAAATGATTTTTAGATATGCAGTAATACTGATTGGTTTATTGGGATATAGTGTCTATAGTGCTGCCATTACGCATAATGTGCAGTCTATACCGGGGATTTTCCATCGGGTTGCAAATCAGTATTCTGTGCCTGCATCAATGTTATATGCGATTGCATTGAATGAAACTGGTCGCAGAGTAACAAACGTAAAGCAACCCTATCCGTGGTCGATTAATGTCAAAGGACGTAGTTATTTTTATCCCTCTCAAATTAAAGCCTGCCAAGCATTACAGCAATTTATGTCTCGTTATCCGTTAAAAAATATTGATGTTGGTGTTGCTCAGGTAAATTTGGGCTGGAACGGTATTAAGTATTTTCGGAGTGCTTGCGAGGGCTTTGATGTCGCAAAAAATTTAAATGCGGCTGCACAAATTTTGAGAGATTGCTATGTTGAAAGAGGTGATTGGTTACACGCTTCGGGGTGTTATCATCATCCAAAAGGCGGTTTTTATGCTGCCCGCTATATGCGTAATATCAAACAACACTTATCAATATTATCGTCTACTTCTTCCGTAACGCCAGATAACTGGACTTCACCGCCTGCGATTGCAGGTGTGAGTGTTGAAAGAGATCAGCGTCACTATCAATGGATTTTACCATCACAAACCATACAAACTGCTTTTATTTGGGTTGATCCAAACAAGGAGAGTCAATGAAAAAATTAATTATCTTATTGTCGCTCTTGCTTCCTGCTGTTTCTTATGCTGCTGAAGTCATTGCAGATGAGGGAGGGGAGAGTGCGTTGCGTTTTTATGAGCCCATTCAGCCTGTTATTGAAAAGGGTGATGTTGTTAATTCAGATATGATGCCACCTGTTTTTCACGAAAAAGATTTATTACCAATAGTATCTCATTTAATGACTCCTGGAAAAATAGATATTCCATCACGGATGAGGAATGACGGAAAAGTGAAGATGCCCGGTATGCAGCCATTATGTTTAATCGGAGATGATGCGTTATCAGAAGATTGGTTTAGACAAAAGTTGCCAGAGTTGAAAAAAATGGCGGCCACTTGTCTTGTTGTTAATGTACAGCAATATGAGCGTCTTCAGCAATTACGAAATATTGATAACTCAATTCCGTTATTACCGGTCAGTGCTGATGATCTCGCTAAGCGATTGAAGATAGTACATTACCCGGTCTTGATTACCGATAGAGGGATAGAGCAATAAATGAGTAATAACCACGTTATTGAATCCGTTTTACGGCCTGCTGTTGAGCTGAATACAGCGATTGTATCAGCCAGTGCAGGCACATTGTGCCTCTATGCCCCCTGGAGTCTAGCACTTAGTCCGGATATTGGATACGGAATGTGTGGTGCGTTTTGGCTATTTTCCGTAGTGCGTTTTAGACAAGGTTGGCGTATTTTGAAGTTTCGCCGGAATATTCGTAGATTGCCTTATTACGCACTAACCAGTAAACAGATTCCTGTTAGCCAGCGTTATCTGTTTTTGGGTAGAGGATTTGCTTGGGAACAGAAACATACACAAAGACTCTATACCTGTACTCGTTCAGAAGTAGAAGATTACGTCAAGCCAAGTTTAGCTTATCAATACGCTCGAACGCTTGAAAAATGGAGTGATGAAAGATTACCTAAATTAGCAAAATTATTGCGTACTGATAAGTGGTATAACCCAGTTAGACCGTTGCCGCCCGTTGGAGGGAGTCCGGTAATTCACGGCATTGAATTGGATGAACAGGATGTGATGTTGCCTTTGGGTGAGCGTGTTGGACATACGATTGTATTGGGGACAACGCGTGTAGGTAAGACGCGATTAGCTGAGATGTTAGTAACGCAAGATATTCATCGGGGTAAGACTGTTGATGAACGAGAGGTGGTAGTGTTTTTCGATCCGAAAGGCGATGCGGATATGCTGAAACGAATGTATGTGGAAGCGAAACGAGCAGGGCGTGAAAATGAATTTTACGTATTTCATTTAGGCTGGCCGGAAATATCTGCTCGATATAACGCAGTGGGACGATTTGGACGAGTATCTGAAGTTGCAGGGCGTATTTCCGGGCAGTTAAGTTCGGAGGGGAATAGCGCAGCATTTAAGGAGTTCGCGTGGCGATTTGTCAATATTATTGCCAGAGCGCAAGTGGAGCTTGGTCGCCGTCCGGACTATCCGTCAATTGCGCGTTATGTGCAAAATATTGATGAGCTATTCATTGATTATGCTACGCATTTTTTGGGGAAAACGCAGCCGAAAGCGTGGGAAGCGATTGCTGCAGCAGCAAGCAAAATCAATGATAAAAATACACCTCGCAATATGATGGGACGAGATCCTATCGTGATTGCCCTTGAGCAATTTCTGACTCAATCAAAAATACACGATCCGGTTTTAGATGGTCTGCGTAGTGCGGTACGGTACGATAAAACTTATTTTGATAAAATCGTTGCTTCACTTCTACCGCTACTTGAGAAATTAACAACCGGGAAAATTGCTGAGTTGCTTGCACCGGATTATAGCGATATTCACGATGAACGTCCTATTTTCGACTGGCAAGAGATTATACGCAAACGAGGCATTGTTTATATTGGGTTAGATGCGTTATCTGATACTACGGTTGCTAGTGCGGTAGGCAATAGTATGTTCGCCGATCTGGTTTCGATGGCAGGACATATCTATAAATATGGTATTAATCAAGGGTTGCCGGATGCGTTACAAGGTAAGTCGAAAAAGGTCTCTATTAACTTACATTGCGATGAATTTAACGAGCTAATGGGTGATGAGTTTATTCCATTGATCAACAAAGGGGGTGGAGCCGGAATTCAAGTAACAGCATACACTCAGACCTTGTCGGATATTGAGGCAAGAATAGGCAATAGAGCCAAGGCAGGACAAGTTATTGGTAACTTTAATAACTTAATTATGTTGCGTGTGCGTGAGCCTGCAACAGCGGAGTTGCTTACTAATCAGTTGCACGAAGTGGATGTGTTGAAAAATACAACGATTTCAGGGGTGACGGATAGTAGTGATCCTTATAGTAATCAACATTTCACATCAAATACGCAAGACCGTGTCAGTTCGGAAAAAATGCCAATGATCACGCCTGCTAATGTGATCAGCTTACCGAAGGGACAAGCATTTGCGCTGCTTGAGGGAGGTAAGTTGTGGAAAATTAGAATGCCATTGCCGGTTTCTCATAAAAATGAGCATATTCCGGAATCTATCGCACAATTAAGTGAGTATATGAAAGAAAATTACCAAACTGGAGAAACTTTATGGTCTCAAGTCGCCTATGAATATATGCCTTCAAATGAAGCGATTGCCGCGTTTGAACAGCTTGTCAGCACGCCAATTATTTCATCAAATACTGCTACTGTGCCTGCTGAAAGTGATGTAGATAATGTAGATGTAGAGAAGCACAATACAGAAGAGGGAGTAAATAATGGCTGAACAACAGGTAAAAGAACCTAGAAGAGGGTTGTTAGGTAATCTATTATCGTTGCTTGGTAGAACCTTTGGTGTGTTAGTCGTGTCATTATTTGTCAGTATTGTGATTGAATGGATCGGTATGATCTGGTTTTGGCCGGAACTTGGTGCTCAGCATAGTAAACAAATGATGTTGGATGAAGTGCAGTATTTTTCTGTGCATTTTACACAAAGTATTCTGCACGCTGATCCGGTAGTGTTAGCAACCTATGTAATGGATACCGTACATCAATATGTATTTGTGAAAAGTGGATTGTTAGCGTGGTTAAATAGTGTACAAGACCCAAGCAGTCCAGGATATGCATTAATTATTTATATTCGCGGTTATATTGAAGCGGTTATATATATCACAATGACGTTTATTATTCGGTTACTCATCCTGTTTTTTACCTCACCATTGTTTATTTTGGTTGCCGTGGTTGGTTTCACGGATGGGCTTGTACGTCGGGATTTAAGGCGATTTGGGTACGGTTATGAATCAAGTTTTATGTATCATCACGCGAAAAAAGCGATATTTCCGCTGTTAATCGGCTCTTGGATGTTATATCTTTCATTGCCCTTCAGTATCTATCCTAATTTATTACTGATACCCGCTGCATTTTTAGTGGGGACAGCAATTTCTATTGCGTCAGCGAGTTTCAAAAAATATCTTTAACCAGGTAAATATGATGTATATCGAAACATTAATGGCAATTGCACAGAAATTTAGAGAAAACGAACAGTATCAGGGAGGATACATTCGTATTTTTCAAGGAAGGTATATACAAGCCTATGGTTGGAGTTTAAATATTGGCTCAGCTCATTCAGAAAAGCCTGGAGCCTTGCTTATCGGTGAACGTCCTGATGATTGCTATATTGCGGTTGGAGGCAATAGGTGTGATGGAGCAGAAAAGTGGGTGAGATTGACAGAGTAAAAGGATATGCGTTCAGCATATCCTTATCTGTGATAAATCATATCTTCACTCTTTCGGAGGTGTTATTCCGTTGCGAGCAAGATATTCTTGTAATGACCAACCTGGATTAAACTCTTTATAGCCTAATAAGAGGTTATTTACAGATAAGTTTAAGTCCAAATCCCACCAATTAATATCATCTCCAATAGGGGATAAATCATAATTTTCTCGTTCTGCTTGAGATGCTGATTTTAGTCTTGGAAACCAATCAAAAGGTATACCAAGAGTTCTGCCATCTTTTAATATCAGCTGAAAATTATCATCATTGATGAGAACTTTAGTGGCTACTGCCGGTTTTAAAGAATTCATTCCATACTCCTATAATATACGGTTCACATCTTGCAATGTAATTTAATAACTCTTTCATTTCTTTTGTAGAAAATCCATAGTTATTTGCCACAGAAATAGGATTAAGCCAAATTTTAGCTTTTTTATCTGCTTTTCTTACGTGCACGTGTATATGTTCTAAAGGCTCACCTTCATTTGAGTAGAAATATATTCTATAACCTTTATAAGTTAAAACAATAGGCATAGTGTCTCTCATATAAAAATAGGGAAACACTATGCCCACCGGGAATAATGTTTCCCGGATGGGTTAATGTTAAAGCATTGATTCAAAATGTTTTATTAGCTCATCAATATGAGCAAATAAATAACAACCATATTGGTTGGTGTTTGGCATAATGCCCCAAACATAAACATAGCCATCTTTTCGGATGGCGTAACGATCAAATTTACATCTCAATTTTTCACGTACTTGTTTAATGCTTACTTTTTTCATTTTGAACCTCCTTAAGCTGCATCATATTGTTCATACTGCTCGTATAACCGCATTGTGTCGCGGATTTCGAACAAATATTCAGCTGCTTTTCTCGCTTCGCCAGAAGCGCGGAAAATGGCTTTTTTATCGGATTTCAACACTTTAATCCAGCTGTCGATGTAGCTGGCATTATTGGATATTGTGTCAAAACCCAATGCCGTGCAAACAAACGCACTGCCCATCTCGGCAATTAATTCCTCAAAAGCGTAGATTTCGTTACCGAATTTAGCTTTTTTCGAGGTAATGCCTTCACGCTCTAATCTATCTTTATGTCCTGTTGCGTGAATCATCTCGTGCAACAGAACACTATAGTAAGAGCGTTCGGTACAGAACGTTTTCATCAACGGCATATTAATTACATCCATCAATGGGCTATAATATGCCTGATCTCCGGCGGTATGTTTTACCGCAACCCCCATACCCTCCAAAATTTGGTGAACTTCATTCACCTTTTGGAATTCAGAAGGCATCTCTTTTTCGAGATACATTTCTTCTGGGAGTCCTTCACACTGTTCAATATTGAACAGTGGATAAGCACGGATGATGGCAAATTTTTCCATTTCTGGATTGCCTTCACTATCCAGAATGAGCTCACCGTTATCATCTTTTTTCTCTCTTTCAATAGGAGAGTAATTGATGATACGAGTGGCTTTTTCGCCTTTTTTAATTTTGCCACCAAGTTTATTGGCAGCTTTGGCAGTCAACCATTTGGTTGACTGATAGCCTTTTTCTTCTGAGGCTATCATTAGCAGCAGGACGTTAATTCCGGTGTAATAACGACCGGAAACCGCATTTTGCGGTAAGCTACATACCCAAGGTCTTACCCAAGGGAGGGTGCCGTTTTCGAGACATTCAATAATTCTATTGGTTACGTCTTGATATATGTCAATTTTAGTATGTTGATTCTTCATAGTGTTTCTCCTAAAAAATAAAGGGAAACACTATGCCCATCGGGAATAATGTTTCCCGGATGGGTGAAGTTCAGGGGATAAAGTCAATTATAAAAGACTATGCGCGTACCACTAAACAATTGGATTTTGTTTGATGAGGTACAACATCAAAAAAGTGATAACTACTTTCTGATGTTTGCATTAGAAAGCGTTGATTGCCGGAAAACCAGCATTCAAGAGCTTTTTCTTTTAATCCTTGGATGAGGGACTTATCTAAATATTTAAACTCAGATAAAACCCGATAGTGAATGGAAACTTTCATATTTCCTCCAAAAAAGTGTAGGAAATATGATCACCGTGTACGGGAAAATATTTCCCACACGGGTGAATTAGATTATTTAAGTTAATTTGCTAAGCTGATATAAGTTAATAATGCACCAACAATAGCAACCACAAAGGTAATAATGGCGAAAGTTAAACGATTAATCGCTTTATAAAAATCTGTTTTAACCTCTTTAATCTCTACTCGGAGTTCCTGAATTTCAGATTTCAGCTCAGTACGAACTTCTTGAATTTCAGACTTCAATTCAGTGCGAACAGCTTGAATTTCATCTTTCAACTCTTGATGAGCCTGCTGAAACTCTTGTCTTGTGACGAGATCTTTTTGACTGTCCATAATAACCTTCCTTAAATTCTGTGCCAGCTCAATAGAGAGTTCCGGCGACAGACCTATTTTCCCAAATGAAGCAACTAACAATAAATAGTTTTCAGCTTCATTTGAACGAATATTAAAGATTTTGAGATCTTTCATTTAATACTCCTCTCATTAAGTGAGGAGCTTTCCTGTCGGGATTGCTCCCCACAGGGTTAGTAAAAATATTAACCGATGATTACGGCAATTTAATTAAACCGATCACTGCAATTAATACAGTAATTGTGGCAATGAAACCTCCGCCTATCGCATAAAGCAAGTGGTTTTCGGTTTCTTTTAAATCGCTTTTTGTCACCAAATGAGATTGGCTTTCTGTTAATGCTTCGTCAAGAGCATTCGCTAAGATCTCAGATTGTTCCTGAGTATAACCGTTAGCACTCAGCTTTTTGACGAAAACTAACTTATCAAAGTTTAATTTCACGGTATTATCCATAAATTTAATACTCCTCTCATTAAGTGAGGAGCTTTCCTGTCGGGATTGCTCCCCACAGGGTTAGTTAATTGTTAAACAAACACTCACCATCGCTTACGCGACAGAGGCTGGTCTCAAAGTGCTCGCAGCCTTAGAAAGGGCAGTGAATTTTAAAAACCGTCACCTCGGTTTAAAGGGCGACCATACATTTGACAACGTCAAACACGGCATTTCAGGTCAGCCGTTATAAATGCTATCAACGATAGCGATTTATCTTTCCATTATTGATTAATGACTTTTATTTAGTCAATCTTTTTTTGATTAAACATTTAGATCAATTAGTATGTAAACTCCGGATTTTTTTTTGATTTTTTTGGATAATCAATTTCCTATATCTTTCAAAATCGTGATTTTTAATACTGTGCTCTCCAGGTTTTAGGAGAACAACAGTATGTGCAAGAAATTAAAATCAATCTCTCTCGTTGCAAGTTTAATTGCAGTGTTTGCTTTCAGTTCATCTGCATTGGCAAGTGAACAAAGCGAGTTAGCACAAGCGGTTAAACAATTACAAGCTGCAAAACAATCATTACAGCGTGCGCAAGCTCAAGCTCGTAATGTTCCAACTAATCGATTCTATTTCGATTATCGACAAGCCCATACCGATATCAATGTTGTCGCTACCGGCATAAATCATTTTCTAAACAATGATCGCGCGCAACCGCGACAGCCGGCGCAATTGCAATCGTTGGATGGTGATTATCTTCAGCAAAACAAAGCGGCAAGGTGATTTAAATGAGTCTTGCTACAGAAACGTTTAACAGCATTGCAGGAACAAATGCTGCCGGTGCTCACGATATTTTTGTTGGCTTAGTACTAGGATTCCTTCTCCTTATTGGTGCTTGGATTGTATCCAGTGCTTACAAAGGAATAGATAAGGAAAATCTAACGAAAGAAGAAGTCTTTGGAATACTTATTCGTCTTGCTGTGCTGTTTTGTATTGCCTGTTATTTTCTTATTGATAAACATTAATTAAAGGAGCTTTTATGCCTAAATTTATTCAAACTTATCAAAAAGTTAAAAGTCGTGCTAAACAGACCGGTTTGGTGGTAATGGGTGCATTACTAAGTTCGCCCGTTTTTGCCGATTTGCCAAAAATGGAAGATCCATCAAGGGGTGCTGGTAAAGGCATTATGGAAACGATTAAAAACTATGCGTATGACGGTGCAATTTTAGGTGGATTATTAATTGCTGCTTTTGCGTTTTTGCGAGTTGCATCAAGTTGCGTCTCAACTTACGGCGAGATTTCATCTGGTAAGAAAAATTGGGGTGATTTAGCAATGCAAGCATTGGTTGGCGCAGTTTTATTGGTTGTCATTATTTGGTTAATTACTAAGTCAGCAGACATCCTGTAAGAATTAGGAGAAAAGCACGTATGGAAAAAGATGAAACTATCCAATTCCTGCCTGAGCGTCTTAACCGTCAGCCTGTTGTGTTTAGAGGGATGACCATATCCGAATTACTTGTGGTATTCGGTATTGGTTTTGTCGTCGGATTGTTGTTGGGTATAGTCGCAACAGCACTAGTCGGAGATTGGGCTTTGATTCCAACTTGTGCACTTGGGCTTGCTTTTCTCTTCACCTTTAAGGGCGGTAATGTGATCGCCCGTTTAAAACGGGGTAAGCCTGATACTTGGCTGCCTCGTTATCTTGAACAACGTTTCAAAACCAATCGTTTACTTATTGATAAAACGGATAACCGTAAGTATTGGTCTATTCGCCGTGGTTAAAAATTATGAAAAGCAAATTTAAAAATCGACTCACAGATAAAGATTATCACATTAAGACACTGCGAATAGTCATCGCAGGGTTATTTGCCATTATTTTGTTAATGGGGATTGGCTGGTCTACTGCACCGAGCCGATTACAGATTTATACACCGCCTGATTTACGAGCAGGCAGTCAGCGTCCTTGGTGGGAGGTTCCACCCTCAACAGTTTACGGATTTGCTTATTACATTTTCCAGCAACTTAACCGTTGGCCAACCGATGGAAAAGAGGATTATAAACGCAACATTTTTTCATTAAGTAATTATTTAACGCCAAGTTGTAAAGCCTATCTTGAGCAGGATTATAAAGATAGAGACAGTTTCGGAGAGTTAAAAAATCGTGTTCGCGGTGTGTATGAAATTCCGGGACGTGGCTTCAGTCAAGATCGGGTTCAGGTTTTAAGTAAAAACGATTGGATTGTTAATCTTGATTTGAGCACCGATGAATATTACGGCGATGAAACCGTGAAACGTACTTTAGTTCGGTATCCGGTGAAAGTCGTAAGAATGGATGTAGATCTGGAGAAAAATCCGTGGGGTTTAGGACTTGATTGCTATGCAGATGTGCCTAAGCGTTTAGAAGCGGCAACAGCGGCAACAAATGAGGGAAAACAGAATGAAAATGAAAAATAGCCTAAAAACAGCACTTTTCTTAGGTGGTATAGCGTTCTTTCAGCAAAGTTATGCCGATGTGTTAATGCAATGGCAACGCACGCCGTTGGCAATAGATCTTAACGTTAATCAAGAGCGTATTATTTTTGTTGATCGCAACGTGAAAATTGGCTACCCACCTTCATTGTCCGGCAAATTACGTATTCAGAATGCCGGAGGTACACTCTATTTAAAACCGACACAAGCATTCCCTGAAACTCGTTTACAGCTACAGGATATGCAAAATGGTGAAATTATCTTGCTTGATGTTGCAGCGAATGAGCATAAAGACAAGTTGGAACCAATTAAATTAATTTATGAACCAAAATCTAATATGGATGAAATAAGCGGTGATGAAGAGCATTCACAAGATAAAAATCCACTTACTGATATCGTACAGCCAAAGTTAACGCTTCCAGCACCGGCAGCATTGACGCGTTATGCCGCACAATCGCTATATGCACCGTTGCGTACTGTTGAGCCATTAGACGGTGTACAGAGTGTGCATCACCGTCTACCTAATCATATCACTACACTATTACCCGGCTTACCGGTGAAAACTACGCCGTTGGCTGCTTGGCAACTCGGAGATTATGTAGTCACTGCCGTAAAAATTAAAAACCAGTCATATGAGATGATTAAACTTGATCCCCGTTATATCCAAGGGCGTTTTTATGCGGCGACCTATCAGCATAATTGGCTAGGTGGACGAGGATCTGCCGAAGATACTACTACAGTCTACTTAGTATCAATTGGTAGTGCTGATAAAGCAATGATCCCTGAACCTAAAAAAGTGATTAAAAAAATCAGTAAGAATCAACATCAAGGGGGCAAAAAATGAAATTGAAGCAAAATGGCTTATTAAAAATTATTGTTCCCAGTGCGGTTGCTATTGCCGTGATCATTGGGCTTAAAGTGTTTAAGTCGGAAGAAAATGCTACAGCACAAACACAACAGTATGCACTTTATGATCTTAAACCGGAAGAATTACGTGCATTAGGGATTGAGGGTGATACGCCACAAGATACCATTCGTACCTTAATCGGTACGATTAAGCGCACAAGACAAGATATTGCAGACGTAAAGGCACAAAACGAAGCATTAATGAAGAAGAACAAAACTCTCACAGATAAAAGTGAGAGTGTTGATGAGCAAATTCAAGCTGCATTAGCACAAGAACGCAATGCGATGTCGATTGAATTTGAACAAGCATTACAGCAACGCACAGAAAGCCTAACAGAAGAGCTGGAAAAACGCCTTGCTAATCTGTCAGCATTGGAAAGTAAAGTTCAACCCAGCGAGACAAAAAAGGATGATGCCAATTTATTCGCAGCAGAATCCGGAAATGGTGAGGATTTTCCTATTGGTAATACTAGCGGCGGTATGCAATGGGTAATGCCGGCAGATATGCAGGCATTAGATCGTAACGGTAACCCTGTCACAGCCGGTCAGCAAGCAGAACAGTTCGGTTTTCCGAGTCTGTTTAGCGAATTGGACAAATCTGCATTAGGTAAGGCGCACGAAGACTTCACCGGCAAGAAAAAAGGATCATCAGTAGAAGAGAAGCCACCTGTGCCTATTTATACCTTGCCGGAGAATTCCACCTTAATCGGATCGGTCGCAATGACCGCGTTACTGGGCCGTGTACCTATTGATGGTGTAGTCAATGATCCTTATCCGTTTAAAGTGCTTGTGGGAAAAGAGAATCTCACCGCTAACGGGATGATGTTACCGAACGTAGAAGGTGCAATTTTATCCGGAACTGCAAGCGGTGATTGGACGTTATCTTGTGTACGAGGCAAGGTGATGAGCATCACATTAGTATTTAATGATGGTCGTGTTCGCACTTGGCCACAAAGCAAACGTAGTAGCAGTAGCAGCAATAGCGATGGAATTGGCTGGATTTCAGATCCATACGGTGTGCCTTGCGTACCGGGGGACCGAAAAACCAATGCACCTGAGTATCTTACCTCTAATTTCCTTCTAGGCGGTGTTGCCGCTGCAGCGGATGCTTATTCACAAAGTCAAACAACGACCGTAACGGATGGCGCAAGCGTGGTGAGTGCGGTAACGGGTGATCAAGGCAAATACTTGATGGGACAAGCGTTGGGAGCCGGTTTAAAAGATACAACAGAGTGGTTAAGAAAACGGTTTGGACAAACATTTGACGCAATTTATGTACCGCCGGGTCATCCTGTCGCTATTCATTTGACACAGTCGATTGATATTGATTATGAGCCAAATGGGCGAAAAGTGAACTACTTAAATAACAATCAACGCAAACAACTTGATTAAGAGGACAACACAATGAAAAAGATAATGAGTTTGACTATTTTACTTGCTGCTATGATGAGCTTAGCAGCTTGTTCTACCTCGCAAGAAAAGTTGTTACCAAGAGGTGATCAGACGATGTTGGACTTGTGGCAGAAAAAAAGCGGTAGTGGTAATTTAATTCCGACACGACAGAATGTTGCTCAAGATCCAGTACGTGCGGTTAATTTTCAAGAACAAGAGAGTTATACCAGAACGGCAGAAAATGAGATCACTAATCTTTTCCCACGCTTACCAAATCCCGATTTGGTGATGTATATCTTTCCTCACCTCTCTGACACGGCTGAGCCAATGCCGGTTCCCGGATATAGCACGATAATTCCTTTTTACAGCCGGGTGCAGTATGCGCAAGCCGGCGAGCGTTTAGCGACTTATTAATGGTAGTGAGGCAAATGATGAGTGAAACAGTGAATACCGTAATAAAACGTGAGCCTTACACAAATGTCGATTACAACAAAACCTTTGAGCAATGTAGCTCATTTGTGGGACGCTTGCCGTGGGTCGAATTTCTTGATGAAGATAATGCAGTCTTGCTGGAAGATGGCAAGTCGGTTGGGGCAGTGTTTGATGTCAAGCCAATTGGTACAGAGGGGCGTTCAGTTGCTTATTTGAATCAACTTAGAACGCAAATAAAAGATGCCTTGCAAGATAGTTTTGAAGAACGGGACTCACATCCTTGGGTTGTGCAATTCTATTGCCAAGACGATGATGTTGCTGAGGACTACAGAGAGGCACTCGCTCGCTATATTCAGCCTAATGCGCAAGGGTCAGCTTTCAGCGAAGCGTGGCTGAATTTAATGGGGAAACATTTACGAGATATTGCGAGCCCAGAAGGCTTGTTTGTTGATACTAAAATTACCAATACGCCGTGGCGTGGTCAGTTACGCCGTACCAGAATGGTGATCTATCGTTATATCAATCCTAAAGGCAAAGAAAAAGAGGAGTTGCTTGAACCGTTAGAAGCACTGAATAACGCTTGTGAACGCGTGCTGAATGCGTTGCAAGGTGCAGGCGTTCGCCTTGAAAGACTTAATGGCAGGCAAGTTCATCAATGGCTGTTACGTTGGTTTAATCCAGCACCAACAATAATGCCTGCTGCTGATTTTTATCAGTCAATGCAATATCACAAGTTCACCGATGATCCTGAAGATTTAATGATTTGGCAAGATTTTGCCGAATCATTGTTTTTACAATCTCCTGTTTCAAAAGGAGATTATTGGTATTTTGATGAAAAGCCTCACGAGATAATTGTTGTTGATGCGTTGCGTAAAGCTCCCGACGTAGGATTATTAACAGGCGAAATGCAACGGGGCGATAACTGTAATGCTTTGTTTGATCTGCTGCCACAGGGAACCATAATGGTAATGACTATTGTGGTTTATCCTCAAGATTTACTAGAGCAGCATATCCTCAATATTATGGACAAGGCGAAGGGTGATAATACCGAGTCACGTTATGCTAAACAGGACTGTATGACGGTACAGCAATATTTGAAAGACAAACACAAAATGTACCGCAGTAGTTTAGCCTTTTATGTTCGAGGCGATGATGACGATGATTTAAGCAAAAAAAGCCGTAAATTACGAGCAATATTGCTTGGAAATGGACTTGTACCGGTGAGAGAGGGGGATGAAATTGCACCCCTTAACAGCTATTTGCGTTGGTTGCCAATGGTGTTTAATCCGCAGGATGATCGCAAAAACCTCTATACCAAATTCAATTTTGTTCAGCATATCGCAAACCTATTACCAATTTTCGGACGTTCAACCGGTACTGGACATCCCGGAATTTCCTTCTTTAATCGAGGCGGTGCGCCGCTTGATTTCGATCCGTTGAGTAAAAAAGACAGAACGAAAAATGCGCATCTTTTGATGCTGGGGCCAACCGGAGCAGGGAAGTCAGCAACGCTTAATGGCAAAATTGCACAGTTGATGGCTGTTTATCGTCCTCGATTATTCGTTATTGAAGCTGGGAATTCCTTTGGGTTGATGGCTGATTATGCCGCATCACTGGGATTGAGCGTGAATAAAGTCACATTAAAACCGGGCAGTGGCGTAACTTTACCGTTATTTGCCGATTGTCACAAATTAATTGAGGATAACTCTATTACTGACCGCTTGTCAGAAGGTGCAATTGAAGTTGAAGAAAACAACGAACAGGATGACGGTGATGATCAACGCGACATACTCGGTGAAATGGAAATTACTGCGCAGCTAATGATTACCGGCGGAGAAATCAAAGAGGCTGAAAAACTCTCGCGCGCAGATAAAGCGATCATCCGTAAAGCGATTATGATGGCTACCGAAGCAACCTATCAAGCAAAACGACAAACATTAACCTCAGATGTTCGAGATGCACTTTACCAGTTGAGCCGTGATGAAAGTCTGCCTGAAACTAAGCGTGAACGGATATTTGATATGGCTGAATCATTGGGAATGTTTTGCCAACAAGGTAGCTTTGAAGCAGAACTTTTTAATCGTGAGGGGGAGGCGTGGCCAGATGCAGATATTACTTTAGTTGATTTGGCGACCTTTGCCCGAGAAGGCTATGAGGCACAATTGGCTATCGCTTATATCTCGTTAATTAATCACATCAATAGTCTTGGGGAGAAATACCAATATTCAGGGCGACCAATCGTCAATATAACGGACGAAGCTCACATCATTACTGTCAATCCATTGTTGGCCAGATTTTTAACGAAAGGGTCAAAAATGTGGCGTAAGCTCGGTATCTGGCTATGGCTAGCCACACAAAATATGAAAGACTTCCCGAATGATGCGAAAAAACTCATAAATATGCTTGAATGGTGGGAGCTTTTATGCGGTGTTGATGATTACGAAATCGGTGAAATCTGCCGATTTAAACCGTTGACGGAGGAGCAAAAGAGCTTAATTCGTTCAGCACGCAAAGAAGATAAAAAATATACCGAAGGTGTGGTGTTATCAGACAGCATCGAGGCGCTGTTCAGGGTCGTACCGCCGAGCCTATATCTCGCACTGGCAATGACGGAATCGGAAGAAAAGGCGGCGAGAATGCAGTTAATGCGACAACATAACATTAGTGAACTTGAAGCCGCATTTCTGATTGCGAAACAGTTGGATAAAGCGAGAGGCATTAAAGAAGATGAAGGAGAATCTGAATGAACGTGATACGTCTGTTTGAAAATAAAGTGCCACCGTTTGAGCGTTTGGAAATTCAACCAATGTTTAAAGCGGCATTGAAGCGATTAATTGAAGTGATCAGTGCTTGCACCGGTCATTTACGCTCGATGCAGATTAAACCTTATCTGATTTACCAACAACAATATGTGCGCGTGTTGTTTATTGGCGACGTGGGGCGTTTTAACCTTACCATCAACATCGCCGGACACACCCAATTCCCAGATTTTTCTGCACCTAGGTTGCGTTTTTATATGGCGGTCGTGGATGAAATGGAAGCGTATTATCTTGTCGATTTGTTACATAACACATTACTTAGTGATTCATTTTCTAATGATCAACCAGTATCGATATCGCCGTTATCCCCAATCTCTGTGCATAACACTGTGGATAGCTGGTTAGGAGCAGGAAAATGTTAAAGAAAAATAAATTACTTGCCGATTTAGTTCAACTTTTAAACAGGAGAATGTGATGACAAAACAAAAACTGTTACAGGGTGGCAAATTTCTACTGATGATAGCAGCGTTATTGCTGTTATCTTTCCTACTGGCGGCATTGGGGATGCACTTTTTCCCGGGTACGGAGCTCAGAGATTTTGTTCAAAATAATCGAGCAGGGTTACTTATCTGGCGAATCTGTTTATACGGTGCAGGATTATTTTTAATCCTAAAAATTTCAAAGACAAGTGAATACTGGAAACAACAGATGAAACGTTCATTAGTGCAATTTCTTGTGTTGGTTTCTGTTATTGAGTTTATAAGTTTTATTAGTCATTAGGTGGAGTAATATGGACGGTATTCCTATTTATACTAATAGTTATTTTGAATATTACCTGACTGTGTTGGGTTGGTTTATCAACAATGGCATATGGGATCTTCTTGTTGAAACAGGTTTGTTTGCTACACCCTTCTTTGCACATTTAATAAGACTGTGGTTAAAAGTGCGTGAAGAGGGGGACGATGAGGGCAATAAAGGCAAATTATTGCTAAATCGTATTGAGCACGCTTTTTATCTGAGTATTGTTGTTATTTTATTTACCTGTATGCCGTTATTCACGATTAATGTGAATAACATCACTTATGATGAAACTCGTTCTAAACAGTGCAAAGTCAGCATTATCTCGCCTCAACAAAGCTCAATGAGCTATATGCAGACAACGTTAGACGGGCAACAGGCAAAAATGCCCCTTTGGTGGGCGTTTACGACTGTTGTAAGTAAAGCCGTAACACAAGCAGCTATTACGACAATCCCTTGTAGCCCTGACATTAGACAACTGCGGTTTGAGGTTAATAATACGCTTATTACTAGTGCAGTTTTGCGACAAGAAGTGCAAGACTTTTTTGAGCAATGTTATGTTCCAGCTCGCAAAAAAATTAAACGCAAAAACGTTAAAACCAATGAGGTTCAAGATAGAGATCTTGACTGGATTGGTTCACGCTTAATGGTCGAAACACCAAATTTATATGATTCCTATCGAGCTAAAATGCCACGTTCGGAATTCCCTTATGATCCGAAGCGTGATCAGGCGTTGCCGAATACCGGCAAAGGCGGATTCCCGAAATGCAATGAATGGTGGGATAACCCAAGTGTAGGATTAAAAGCGAGATTGTTAGAGCAGTATAGCCCAAGCACTATTGCTAGTTTCAAACAGACTTATGATTTAGATAAAAACTACTACAATGCCAATCCAAAACGGATTTCAGATTCGGAAGTTGCTGATGTTTTGGTGAGAAATTTAGTGAAGCCAGAAAAAATAGCAGTTTCTAATGGGAAGACGTATTCAAACTTAAGTAGCGATATTATCTCTGATGACGCAGGTGGTTTCTTCGCAGGACTTCGTTCGGGATTATCTAAACTGGTTGCCGGAGTGGGGACAACCACAACGCTTGCGGTGGCGACACCCGGTTTTGACGCAATGCGGCAGGCGTTGCCGATGATTCAAGGATTGCTATCCGTTGTGTTTGTAATTTCCATTCCGTTTGTAATGGTGTTCAGTGGTTACAGTATGAAAGCGGCGATGGTGATGACTTTTATTCAATTCGGTCTGTATTTCTTAACATTCTGGTGGGAGCTTGCAAGATGGCTTGATAGTTCGTTGCTTAGTGGACTTTATGGCAGCGATACCCATAGTTATTTTAACCTCTATGGATTAGAAAACACGGAAGATGATACGGTGGTAAAACTGGTCATTGGCGCGATGTATATCGTTTTCCCGGGCTTCTTTATGATGGCAATGGGAAAAGCTGGGGTAGAAATGGGCAATATTGCTAATAATTTAGTTATAGGAGCTAAAAAATCTGAGGATGGAGGGCAACGATATTCTCAATCAGCAGTTAATTCAGCTGAAAATAAAATAGGGATTAAATAAAAAGTTTCCCGTCAAATAGACGGGAAACTCTTTGAATACAATATGTTTTATTCATTATATCCGTAGTATGGATGTTGACCATCAAGATTATATACTTTGACTGCCTCATCACAGATTGTCGTAGTTTTAGAGTTTTTATCAAATTTAGTATGATTTTTATGTCTTGACATTACAGGTTTATTCAACCGTTTCTCAAGCGAATCAACCCCCGCACTTACTACTTTTTGAGTTGAAGCAGAAAAGTTATTTTTGATAAATTTGCCTAGTTTATATCCAAAGTTTTCTGACATAAATCCTCCTTTATTTGATAATTTTTAATTTAAGCTTGTTTTTAGGAGATAATTCAATATAAGAGTTTGTTTCAAAATATTTGGTTTCTAATGCGTAAATAAACTCTTTCTCGGATTTACTTTCACCATAATTTAGATGGGTATACTTTCCATAATTAAAAGATAATATAATTGCTGTATCATCAATAATAATACATTGAATTGATACATAACTATTAATTTCTATAGAAAATGGTGTGGAAACAATTTCAAATTTTTTTATGGATTCTTCGAAAAAATGAAGTGCTTCTTCGGATAATAAACCAATAAAGTTTATTAGTCCTTCATTAAGCGCCAACCACTTCATTATAGAAAACCTCATCAATTAATTTTTTATTATGCAAATATGCAGCTCGTCTTGCGTTAGATCTTTCTCTTACGGTTTTCATATCTATTTCTAACAAAGTATTCGCATCTTTAGCTTTAAAATAAGCATTTAACAGCTCATTTTTTTGTTTTTGTGTTAGTTTCACAATGATTCTCCAAAGTTAGCAATGTAGTGACACACTACACAAAAAAAGATTCTTGAGCATTATCATCTAAGATAGCTATCCTACACTACATTATAAACTTTGATATGTAAAGTCTATTTGATTAGAAATGTGAGGATGATCAATTCGGTCTGTATTTCCCAACATTCTGGTGGGAGCTCGCGAGATGGCTATATGGATTGGACTTGATCATTGATTAAATCAACTACAAAAGAAATATCGTAAACTGTAGGCTGTTTACGATAGTGGCTATTAAAAAGGAATGTTTCTGTAAGAATAGGTTTGTTAGGTTTTTTATTGAATGAATTTGCAATAATCCCGATCATAGCGTCCAATGCTTTAATAACATTAGATTTTCCTGAAGCATTCGCACCATAGATAACAGCAGTTTTTAACAACATAGGTGTAGCAGGAGCTTGACTAACGAAGTAGTTGTCGCTCATTTCTTCATCATCATTACGAACTAAAGAGAGTGTTTGTTCTTCTTTGATAGAACGATAATTTTCAACAGAGAATTGAATTAGCATAATATTTTAAATACTGATAGATATCTATTGTAGATTATAAAATGAAAGTTAACTTTGAGGGGATAAATATCAAAAAAAGGCAAGAAAATCACGTTTCTTGCCTTTTTTTTTGGGGGGGGGTACAGGAAGATTGATTAAATGCTATTTGCACTTCTCAAATGATTTTGCCCAAACCAAAACCGGTGTTTTGTGATGTGCGGTATGTGCACCAAATAAGCTGCCTTTCACAATCTGACAGCCAGTGGGCGTTTTGTCTCCAGGTCCAGCGTTAACATTGACGACTTGCATTCTTTTAACGTTTCTTGCTGGATTGTATAAGTCATCATTCGGAGCAGGAACAACATTAATTCCTTGTTTTAAATAAAGATATGGGTAATTTTTCTCAATTTTGATGATACCTTGTAGAGCCACATCATCTTTATCATACACATAAGTCTTAGCTTGGGCAGTATAACTCAATCCAAGTAAGCTGATACCTAACATTGTGAATAATACTTTTTTCATTTTGTCGTCCTCTAGTAGTAAATGTTAATTTCCTGAAGCTGGGATTTCTTTACCTTCTTTCCATCCCTCAACTTTCCGAATAGTTTTAACAAAAACATCCAATTGTTCTTTAGATAATTGACTCATTTTGGTATTTTTGTCAAGCCCTGTCGCATTGGTAATATGGCGAATATATTGTTCTGTCGGGTTTTCGTGCGGAGGCGCATATTTTTTCATTGTTTCTTCAATACTCAGATTGTAATAATCGTTCTTGTCATTATTACGCTGTAGCAAAGCATAAACGGCTTTTGTACCGGTTGATTCATCAGGGAAAACAGCAAATCCACCTGGGCCACATCCGATTGCTCCCATACTGCGTGAGAAGTTACCGCATTGAATATTACCCGGATTGTTATTCCGCCAAGCCAAAGAGCCTCCCTCACGACGTGTCAGTGTGCCATCTGCATTTTTATAAACGGTAGCCCGTCCATCTGCAAATGCTCCATCGGATAATTTAGACAACGCTCCAGCACCTCCGGAATTTTTACCGCTTCCACTATTAATGCCGTTATAGACACCCGTTCCACCGGAACCATCAGGAATATCAAGATAAATAGGTTCATCAGGGCTGATATAAAAATCACCCTCGTTATTGTTATTGAGTTCCTCTTGTTTACCTTCAAAGTTATGCTGTTTATCGCCGGCATTACTGTTGAGCGTATCTTGTTGATCACGAACTCGTTTATTAATGACCATTAAAGCCGTATTGTTAGTGAGAGAACGCTGTAATTCCATTTCC
>NZ_JAQIBB010000046.1:0-78011 GCF_027920745.1 Gallibacterium faecale
GATTGCGGTTTGTAAGAGCGAGATAAGAGACCATTACCATCGTGAGGAGTGGTTTGAGTGTTATAGCTCAAGCCCTCGTGATGGTGGAGTACGGCAACAGATTATTAACCTTAATAACGGCAAGTGGGACTTGATTGAGCTTCCTAATTTAACCGAGCGAGAAATCAAAGCTTATTATGAGCAAACCAAAGGCAAACCTTATGACTGGCGAGGTGTAGTGGGGATTGCGTTTGGTGTTAAGCAAAAACAGGATAAGTATTTTTGCTCAGAGTGGTGTTTTAATGCGATTAAATATGGTAGCGAAGACGGGTGGCGATTTAGCCCGAATCAGTTAGCGGTTATTTGTCGAAAATAAAATTATTAATCGGGCGTAAGCCCGTTTTTTATATAAAAAGGGGAATTTATGATGTGGCAAAAACGATTATTAAAACTAAGTCCACAAATGCGAGATAAGCTAGCTGATATTCAGCGAGGCAACGTACAGCCAGTTAATTTAGCGGTGACAGGCACGAAGTTGGGCGTGCATAACTGGACGCATGGTAGCAAAACAAAAGATGGACGCTATCTATCACCAGAAAATGCAATAAAAGCAATTTCGGCTAAATTTGCAGATACATCAGATAAAAACAGACCGACAAATAGTGTTGATGTAGTCGGTATTATGGTATCTACACAAAATATTGATGATTTTATTACACAGCTTGAGCAAGTCGCTGTTTTATTACCTGATCCTGTTTTTAAGCAGTCGTATGACTATGCAAAATCACAAAAAGATCTGGCAACAACAAAAATGATAAAAATGCCAACGGTAGGCTATCCAGCATTTTCACCTGGTGCGGATATTACGCCAGCATCTGCACAATCTTTAAACGGAGTTATGCGTAATGCTAATGCAATGGCGATGGCAGTGAGGGGCGATCCGACAACGCTAATTAATAATATTTTGCAGAAAAAAGCAAAAAAAGAGGAAGAGAATCAACAAAAAGTGAATAAATTGCTATCTGCACAAGCGTCAATTTACGCATATCAGGCAACAGGTACATTAGAGCAAATAGCGCTTACATTACAAGCTGGTAAGCCGTCGTCTGCGTATGTTTATACTGCGTTAGTGATGTATGTCGGTAATGACTTATCAAATATTCGGGGGATGATTGTATGAGTTTAGTATCAGATATTTTTGGGCAGCGTCGCAGACCGTCAGTGCAGTTATCTTTAAACGGTAAACCGATTTATATGTCTAACATGATTATCACGGTAAGTATGCGACGCGAAGAAAAAGATATGAGCGGGCAGAAGTCAAGCACGAAAAAAACAGATAAAGGGGTAAAAGCAAAAGAAATTAATGTCACAGGCATTATTGCATATCGAGATAAACAAAATCTTACTGATCTGTTTAATCTAGCCGAAGCAGTCGATAAAAAAGGCGAACAAGTGAAATATCGGGTTGCTGCGATTAGTGCGGAAGCGATCAATATGCGAGAAGTGCAATTTACCGATGAAATTTCTGTGGTTGAACAAACTAATTTATTGGCTTGGCAAGTATCGTTTAAGCTGCGAGAAATCAATAGTGTCAGCGAGAAGAAAGAGCAACGTAAAAAGAAACCGACAACGAAAGTACAGCAAGAAACAAAAGCAACGCAAGCACAATCTACACAGCAATCAAAAGACGCAAATGCGGACAGTTCACTACGAACAGATTTTGATAAATTATTAGAAAAGGCAGGATTTTAGAGATGAAAATTATTAAAGAATGTTTGATAGACAATAAAAATTATCATCTTAGTAGTGTAATGATTGTTCTTGAGCTAAATAATACAGGTCGAGGCTATATTGTTATTGAGGCGGAAGAAAGCGAATTTGTTGGTAAGTCGGTTACAATTAAAGTCGGTACACACGACAATTTTTATCAGTATTTGCAGGGGTTTGTTGAGCAAGTGCAAGATGAACAGCCAGGCTTTAAAAAATTATTGATCAGAGAAAACGCGGCTAAGTTGGAGCGGATGTTAAATTGCTCGATTCGTCACGCAACCTTGAATGATGTGTGTGCGTTTGTTACTCAACAGACAGGAATTTCGGTAAAAACACCCCCACAAGCATATGCAACAACACCGATTCCGAATTTTACACATTCAGGGTCGGGCTATCAGCTCATTAATAAATTAGGCGATCTGTTTAGCATTCAAAAATATATCTGGCAGCAATCGCCAGATGGATCAATCTATGTTGGTAGTCATAATGATAGCCGTTGGGCGGGTAAAGCGATTACGATTGATAATGGCGATATGTTAGCAAGCGGTAGTAATACGATGACATTACCAATTTATGCTGCGATTAGACCAGGTGCGATTATTAATAATCAGATTATCAACAAAACCGAATTAGTTGATGATGAATTAATTTTATACTGGCAGGAAAGCGACAATAACGGCAAACCAGAGCGAAAATCTCCAGGTCGTAATATGATAGAAAAGGAATTCCCGGAGCTGGCAGGCGGTTATCATTTACCGAGATTAGCGAGAATTGTCGGTGTTGCGGATGCAAGTGCGGGCGGTGATATTTCTGATCAATTTCGCCCTAAATATGCCGTTGAAGTGCAGTTATTGGATGAAAACGGCAATGATGAAAAAGTTGGTGTTTATTCTGCAGTACCGTTACCAGTCACTAGTACAGGCTCGCAGGGCGGTGATTTTGCATTTCCAGAAGTCGGCACTATTGTAGAGCTAGGGTTTGCCTATGGACGGCAAGATAAGCCGTTTGTGCGTACGATGTTGGCTCAAGATAAAACAGTGCCAGCAGTAGCGATAGGTGAGCAGTTAAAACAGCAACGACCAGAAGTTTACGAACGCACAGACGCAGCTGGTAACAAAATTCGAGAAACCGATCAAACAATAACGGATAAATCGCTTAATCGTGTGATTAAGACAGATTCCGAAACAAAGCAAATTGGCACAAGCACAAGCGAGATTGACGCGGATAAAACCGTTGATGTAGGCGGAAATTTTACGACGTCAGTTGTTGGCAATATCACAGAAGTAACGGCAAGTAATAAAATGGTTGGCGTAGGTGGTGCGTTAGATCAAAAAATAAAAGGGCTTGCTCAAATGGTATCAGATGAAAAGATACGTCATGTTGCCCCGAAGTCATATGCAGGATCAGAGGGACAGAATATTTATCGAATATTAGAAGAAACTATACAGATTCTTGCTGATGTTGCTGCAACTGCTGCGAATCATACACATGGTGGGTCACCACCAGTACAATCAGGTGAGTTTGCAAGTCAATCAAGTAGGGCAACAGAAGAAAAGGCGAAGCTAACACCGATAATTGAATAGTTGGTCAACTTAAAAAAAGTTGCCAATTTGGCAATTTATTTTTTAAATAAGGCATTAAATCATAATTAAAACAATTATATAGATAAAAGGGCGAAAGCCCTTTTTTTATTGAGTCAAATTTATTACGTCAAAATCTACGTCACGCAAAATTCACTCGCTCACCTGCGGATTTTATGAAAAATTTTTCTAATTTTTCAGTTAAGCAACAGAAAAAAGATCAGTTAATAGCTTGGTGTGACTGGAATAAGTAAAAAAGATCATTTTGTAAAATTTCAGTTAATTTCGGTGTTTTTCAGTTTATTTTATTGCTGTTTTGTAAGTACATATCTTTATCTATATGAAAAATAAACAGAAATATAATTTTACGTGAAAAGAAATGTAAAAATTGATTACAGTTAAAGATAAAAGCTATCTTTTGAATAAAAAATAGGCAATATAACTAAATTAGATCTAATAACAGCCACTAAAAAAATAACAGCCACAGCCACCAAACAGCCACCAAACAGCCACCAGAACAAAAAATAGACAATTAAAAGAGGTGTGGAGGCGTGTACCGGAGTTGAACCGATCTACATGGATTTGCAATCCAGTGCATAACCGCTTTGCTAACACGCCAAAATAATATTAATGAGTGATATAAAGAATTAAGAAATAGTTAAAACAAAGAAAAAATCACAATCTTTATTATCAATGGTGCCCGAAGCCAGACTTGAACTGGCACGCCCCGAAAGGCGAGAGATTTTAAATCTCTTGTGTCTACCGATTCCACCACCCGGGCAGTTTGGAGCGGGAAACGAGGCTCGAACTCGCGACCCCGACCTTGGCAAGGTCGTGCTCTACCAACTGAGCTATTCCCGCATATTTTTTTATCAAATTTTAATGGTGCCCGAAGCCAGACTTGAACTGGCACGCCTCGAAAGGCGAGGGATTTTAAATCCCTTGTGTCTACCGATTCCACCACCCGGGCAGTTTGGAGCGGGAAACGAGGCTCGAACTCGCGACCCCGACCTTGGCAAGGTCGTGCTCTACCAACTGAGCTATTCCCGCTAAGATTAATGTTGCTGTCAGCATCGTTAATCAACGAGGCGCATTTTACGGAATTGATTTTTTTTGTCAAACGATAATTCTTACTTTTTTGTTTGATTGATGAAAAAAAAAGCTTATTACCCATAGATAGTCGTGTTTTGTTGTTTTTTTATGCGTAAAGTGCTGAAAATTTATGAACTAGAGTGAATTGCTTTTCTGGAAGTGAAGTTTGTGCCAGAATGATGACCTTTGTTGTATAAAGTTAAGGATAGGAATTTTTATGACACAACAATCAATAGAAACTCTTTTAGTTCAACTGGGTAATCGCTCTGATCCAAGTACAGGTTCAGTAGCAACACCAATTCATTTATCTACTGCTTTTGGTCATACAGATATTAAAGGAATTGCTACCGATAATTTTGACTATATTCGTACCAAAAATCCAACCAGAAACGTACTCGAAAATGGTATAGCTCAATTAGAAGGTGGGGATCGTGGTTTTGCTTGTTCATCTGGGATGGCAGCCATTCAACTAATTATGAGTCTATTTACAAGCCCAGATGAGTGGATTATCTCAAGTGATGTTTATGGTGGAACATACCGTTTATTAGACTTCTGTTATAAAAATAATCATGGGGTAAAACCTGTTTATGTGAATACAGCATCAATAGCTGCAATAGAACAAGCAATTACACCAAATACAAAAGCGATTTTTATTGAAACGCCTTCTAACCCATTGATGGAAGAGTGTGATGTTGACGCGATAGCAAAAGTGGCTAAAGCACATAATTTGTTATTAATTGTAGATAATACTTTCTTAACACCCGTATTATTCCGTCCAATTGAGCATGGCGCTGATATTGTCATTCACAGTGCGACTAAATATATTGCAGGTCATAATGATGTATTGGCGGGATTGATTGTTGCTAAAGGTCAAGAGTTATGTGATCGCCTTTACTATATGCAAAATGGCGCAGGTCCAGTGTTAGCGCCATTTGATTGCTACTTAACAATTCGTGGCCTAAAGACATTATCTTTACGTATGGAACGTCATCAACAAAATGCTCAACAAATTGCAGCATTTTTAGCGGAACAACCTGAAGTAACAGATGTGTTATATCCAAATAAAGGGGGGATGCTATCTTTCCGTTTATCGAAAGAAGAGTGGGTAGTACCGTTCTTGAAGGCATTAAAATTGATTACTTTTGCAGAAAGTTTAGGTGGAACAGAAAGTTTTATTACCTATCCAGCTACGCAAACTCATATGGATATTCCTGAGGCAGAACGTATTGCCCGTGGTGTATGTAATCGTTTATTGCGTTTTTCTGTCGGTTTGGAAAATATCGAAGATATTAAAGCAGATGTATTACAAGCGCTTGAAGTGGCAAAAAGATAATCTTTAGTGTTGTTGTAACAGCGTGTCGGAGTAATTACCTACACGCTGTTATATTATGGATAACCATATTTTTAGAATAGGTTAAGTTTATGGTAAACTTAGCCACTTTTTAAAAAGTAGTTCAATATCGATGAAAAAATTACTCTCTTTATTCTTGCTATTATTGATTGGCTTAGGCGGCGCTGGTGCTTATGTTTACCACCATCTTTCTCAATTATTGACTTTACCAATTTCTCATACCGAACAACAATTATTGACTATTGAAAAAGGGACAAGTAGTAAACAATTTGCTGAAAAATTGGTGCAGCAAGGATTATTGCAAGAGTCAGTTTGGGGTTTACCCTATTTATTCAAATTACATCCTGAATATACATTGAAAGCAGGAACATTTTCTTTAACAAAGATCGAAAATTTACAGCAATTACTGATATTAATTCATAGTGGCAAAGAGGCTCAATTTGCCCTTACTTTGCCTGAAGGAAGCACTTTTGCACAGTGGCGTAAGGCACTAGCAGAAGCTCCACATTTACAGCATACCTTGGCTGACAAAAGTGAAGCTGAAATTTATCAATTATTAAAACTACCCAATGAGGATAAGACCGTAGGCAAAATGGAAGGGTGGTTATATCCGGACACTTACTATTACACGGTAAATTCGACTGATTTGGCGTTATTACAACGTGCTGCCGATAAGATGCAAAAGACCTTACAGCAGGTGTGGCAACAACGTGATCAAACTTTGCCATTAAAATCAGCTTATGAATTATTAATCTTAGCTTCAATTATTGAAAAAGAGAGTGCTGTAGCCAGTGAACGACCAGAGATTGCGTCTGTATTTGTCAATCGTTTGAAGAAAGGAATTAAATTACAAACTGATCCCACTGTGATTTATGGAATGGGTGAAAAATATCAGGGCAATATTACGAAAAAAGATCTTAATACGGAAACCGCATATAACACTTATATTATTGATGGTTTGCCACCAACACCGATAGCTATGCCGGATAAAAGTTCTCTTGATGCAGCAGCAAATCCCTCAAAAACAGATTATTTCTATTTTGTCGCAGATGGTAATGGCGGACATAAATTTAGTCGTACTTTGAATGAACATAATCGTGCAGTACAGGATTATTTGCGCTGGTATCGTAATTGGAAAAATCAACAAGGAAATAAATAATGAAAGGCAAGTTTATTGTACTTGAAGGGCTTGAAGGTGCAGGAAAAACTACAGCAAAAAATGTAGTCGTGGAAAAATTACAACAATTAGGTATTAACGAATTTGTCTTTACGCGTGAACCTGGTGGCACACCATTAGCAGAAAAATTACGTCAGCTAATCAAACAGGGTGAAGGCGATGAAATAATTACTGATAAAGCTGAATTATTAATGTTATATGCAGCCCGTGTACAATTAGTTGAAAATGTGATTAAACCAGCGTTAGCACAAGGAAAATGGGTGATTGGTGATCGCCATGATCTTTCGTCACAAGCTTATCAAGGTGGCGGAAGACAAATTGATTCGCAACTATTACAAACACTCAAACAGACAGTTTTAGGGGACTTCCGTCCGGACTTGACCTTATATTTAGATATTGATCCTGAAATTGGTTTATCACGAGCGAGAAGCCGTGGTGAACTTGATCGCATTGAACAACAACAAATTGATTTTTTTGAACGTACACGCCAACGATATTTGCAATTAGTCGCTAACGATCCCAATAGCGTGACAATTAATGCAAATCTTGCAATCGAAGAGGTAACGGCACAACTTAATCAGGCTATTAATTCATGGTTCCAACGACACAATTAAACGGGCTAGTTTGGCTTGAGCCTGTTTATCAACAAATTACCCAAGCTTTTTTAAATGGGCATGGGCACCATGCGTTATTGATTCGCAGTGCGAATGATAATGGTGCGGAACAGTTTTGTCAGGCAGTTGCTCAATGGCTGTTTTGCGAACATAAACAGCAAGGGAGAGCTTGTGGTGAGTGTCGTCAATGTCAATTATTTGAACACCAATCTCATCCTGATTTTTATTTTTTAGCGGCAGAAAAAGGAAAAAAGATCAGTATTGAAAGTATCCGTGAAATCACAGATAAACTTTCTCGGCATAGTCAGCAGCAGAGTGCGAAAGTGGTGTATATCCAAGGAGTAGAACAATTAACAGAAGCCGCAGCAAATGCACTGTTAAAAACATTAGAAGAACCAACAGCAGATTGTTATTTTTTATTGCAAACAGATATTGAACATCAATTACTTGCCACAATTTATAGCCGATGCCAACTTTGGCCATTACCATTGCCAACTCAAGATCAAGGTGTAGCTTGGCTGTTAGCACAAGGGTTTAAACCAAGTAATGATTTACAAATTGCGTTAGCAATGAATTACGGACGGCCATTTGCCGCAAAAAATACCCTAGAGCAGGGTGAAATTGCTAAACGTTTAGAGTTTTTACGTCAATTTTGGAAGTTTTATCGTAATAGAAATTTATTAATGCTATTGCCTTATTTTCAAATGGATAATCCGATTCCTCAGTTAAATTGGCTAGAAGCGTTTTTAATGGATGCTTTAAAAGGCGCATTGGCAATTCATACAGGTTGGCAATGTAATGATTTACGCCAAGGTGTTGAAGCATTCGCCCAACAATTATCGGCATTAAAAATTTATCAAGGATTAGCAATAATTCGCCGAATGCGAGGTGATTTGTTGTCGATTAATGGTGTTAACCAAGAGTTAATTATTGCTAATGGATTAATAGAAATGATTGAAAACGTATTTGAAGGTTAGAGAGATGTTTATTGTTGATTCACACTGTCATTTAGATGCATTGGATTATGAAAAATTACATAAAAATGTTGATGATGTTTTAGAAAAAGCGAAACAGCGAGATGTGAAACATTGCCTTGCGATTGGTGTGGGAATTTCTCGTTTTCATCAATTACAGCAGATGTTAGGGCAACGCAGTGACATTTCATTTTCGTGTGGGCTACATCCATTAGATATTGACGATGAAGTATTTGATGCGGAAAAATTAAAAGAGATCATTGCGTTACCAGATGTAGTTGCCGTAGGAGAAATCGGTTTAGATTATTATTACAGTGCAGAAAATAAACTTGAACAGCAAGCTTGTTTTGCAGCACAAATTGATATTGCTAACCAATTTAATAAACCCGTGATTATTCATACACGATCCGCAGGTGAAGATACACTTAGTCTATTAAAAGAATATCATGCAGAACATTGTGGTGGCGTAATTCACTGTTTTACTGAAAACCAATGGTTTGCGGATCAAGCTTTAGATCTCGGATTTTATATTTCGGTGTCAGGGATTATTACATTTAAAAATGCAGAAGATATTCGAGAAGTGATTCGCCGTGTACCTCTTGATCGGCTCTTAGTGGAAACGGATTCGCCTTATTTAGCACCTGTTCCTTATCGTGGAAAACAGAATCAGCCAGCTTATGTAAGAGAAGTTTGTGAATATGTAGCCACTTTGAAAGGCGTTTCCACAGAAGCATTGGCAGAGATCACAACAAACAACTTTAGTCAGTTATTTGGCGTTAATTTGTCACAATAATATGCTAGGATAAATAACAGTTATTGATATAAAAGGGGAAATAACTATGGCACAGCACTCTAAAGTACGCCGTTTTTTTATGTGGTTTTTCATTACTGTTGCATTAGTTGTACATCTTATTTTAGCCGCAGGAGTGAATTACACTTTTCCAAGCTATGCGATTAAACAAATCACAGGTGTTGAAGTAAAACGGGTAGATAAAGATGGCCCAATTACCAAGTCAAATCCTGCTGATGGCCCAACCAGAGATGTTTATTATATTTATACTCAAGAACCACAAACTGAGAAAGTGATGGTTTATCGCAATGAAGATACGCGTTGGGGATTTCCATTTTATTTCAAATTTGATTCCGCAAATATTCAAGCCAAAGCACAAGCGCTAGCCAGTGAAAAAGCGTTAGTACAAGTAAAGTATTATGGTTGGCGGATTACGATGTTTGATGAATTTAGTAATGTGGTTTCATTGAAAGAAGTCACCGCAGAAGATACCGCATCACACCCAATCGTCAGTTATATTTTGTATATTGTCTTACTTTTGACATTATTTTTATCAATTCAATTTATTCGTGGTTGGTTTGATAGTGAGTAAATAGGGCGTAATGAAAAATATGAACAAGAGAGCATTATTAGGGCGAATTTGTTTTGTAGTTGGGATGTTTTTTATTGGGCAAATTCAAGCCGATAATAGTGTATCAACTCAGCTAGATAATTTAAGTAAAGTCAGTTATCAAGTCACAACAGAATCAGTAGTTAAAGAAGATAGGGTTCAAGTTGTATTAAATACTCAAATTCGGACAAATAAATTGACTAAAAAGGCAAGACAAGCGCTTGAACAACGTATTGATGATCTGATACCTCAGCTAGCGAAACATTATCCTGCTTTAAGAGTAGTAGGAAATCAACGCAATAGCTATGCAAATTATAGTAATGAGGGTAAGGTGGTTGGTTGGACATTAGAGGCAAGTCTGACATTAGAGAGCGGTGATTTTGCTGAAGTGGCTATCTTTATTTCTGAATTACCTAATGATTTTAGCGTGCAAAATACAAATTTCTTTGTTTCTACGGAAATGCGAAAACAGCAAGAAGCAGAGATGGTAAAAACGTTATTGGCTTTGGCACAACAGCAAGCAGAAGTCATTAAAACGGAATTGCACCGTGAGCGGTATCATATTATCAATATTAATTTGAATAATTCAGGGTATATGGCGACTCGAGCGATGCCTATGCGTTTAGCAAAAACAGCGGTAGCTGAACAAGCTGCTAATGATGGTTTAAGTTTTACACCAGGGGAAACCCGATTAATGATGAGTGCGGATGTTGTGATTTCACTATCCGAAAAATAGAAATTCCGTTACAATTTTATTCTTATTCCTACAATTATTGGAGAAATTAATGAAAGTTGCAAAAAATCATGTAGTAGGCATTGCTTATCAAGTTCGTACAGAAGATGGCGTTTTAGTTGATGAAGCACCAGCGAATCAACCACTAGAATATCTACAAGGTCATAATAACTTGGTGATTGGTTTAGAAAATGCCTTAGAAGGTAAAGAAGTTGGTGAAAAATTTGATGTTAAGGTAGCGCCAGAAGAAGCGTATGGTGTTTATAACGAGAATTTAGTGCAACGTGTGCCAAAAGATGTTTTTGTTGGTGTTGATGAATTAAAAGAAGGTATGCGTTTTATTGCGGATACTGATCATGGTCCATTACCAGTTGTGATTACTGAAGTAACAGATAATGATGTAGTTGTAGATGGTAACCATATGTTAGCGGGCCAATCATTACTTTTCACGGTAGAAGTCGTATCTGTACGTGAAGCAACAGCAGAAGAAATTGCGCATGGCCATTTACATCAACATGGTGAAGGTTGTTGTGGTGGACATGATCATCACCACGATGATGAAGAAGGAGGCTGCTGTGGCGGTGGTCATGGTGGTTGCGGTTGTGGTGAACATCACCATCATCACTAATAGCAAAATTTCCACAGAAAAGGGGCGGATATCCGCCCTTTTTTATGTTTATAACAGTTGTGGTGTAACATTCAATTCGCTACTTTGATCAAATAAATACAGTGCGTCATGTTTGAATTGAGCAAAAGCATGTGATTCACTTTGAATTTCTTTATTACGGCTTAAGACAAGCATTTTTTGATTACCAACAAGGCAGTGAGCGATAAAGTGTGGACCTAAATCTTCAATAGCTTCTACCCAAATAGGAATTTGCAAAGGATGATTTGGAGTAGGATGATTGCTTAATGTAATACTTTCTGGTCGAACGCCAAGGAAAATCCGTTTATATGCGTTGTGCTGTTTATACGTATTTTCACTGTAATATTGTTCTAGATGAAATTGGGTCGTAATATCTGCATCTTCAGCTAGGGATAATTGGTGACCATGAATATTGGCTTGTAAAATATTCATAGCAGGTGATCCCATAAAAGTGGCTACAAAGAGATTTCGAGGTTGGTTGTAAATTTCATCTGGCGTACCGATTTGTTCAATCTTCCCTGCATTAATAATGACAATTTTATCTGCCATGGTCATGGCTTCTACTTGATCGTGAGTTACATAAATTGATGTGGTTTTTAAACGACGCTGTAATGCTTTTATTTCCATTCGCATAATATTACGTAATTTTGCATCAAGGTTTGAGAGTGGTTCATCAAAGAGAAATAATTTTGGTTCACGTACAATGGCTCGTCCCATTGCGACACGCTGACGCTGACCACCAGAAAGTTCATGTGGTTTACTGTTAAGATATTCAGTAAGTTGCAGCATTTCAGCAGCAGTATTGACTCGCTTTTCAATTTCCTCTTTTGAAACCTTACGGTTGATTAGACCATAAGCGAGATTGTTATACACGGTCATATGTGGATAAAGTGCATAATTTTGAAATACCATTGCAATATTTCTATCAGCAGGCTCAACATCATTAATACGTATGTTATCTAATAGAATATCGCCTTCACTGACAGTTTCTAAACCAGCGATCATACGTAATAAAGTGGATTTACCACAACCAGAAGGGCCAACAAATACCACAAACTCTCCAGAGTTAATTTCAACATTGGCATCATTAATTGCTTTTTTGCCATTAGAATAGATTTTAGAAACCTGATTGATATGTAAACTAGACATAAAATTCTCTCTCTATTTTTCTGTTTGAATAAGGCATTTGATAAACCACTTTTGAAATATAATCACAACCAAGACAGGTGGAATAACGGAAATTACGGCGAGAGCAAAGATTTGATCATAGTCAGGGATACGCCCTTCATATAAAGCACTAATAATATCTTTGATGCCTAATAATAGTGTTTTAAAGCTTTCATCCGTAGTCATTAGAATTGGCCATAAATATTGATTCCAACCTACAACAAACATAATGATAAAAATTGCTGCAATCATTGTTTTTGATAAAGGGAATAAAATATCTATGAAAAAACGGAATGGGCCAGCATTATCTAGACGCGCTGCTTCAATTAATTCTTCTGGAATTGATTTGAAGAATTGGCGAAAGAAAAATGTTGCTGTGGCAGATGCGATTAAGGGGAGGATTAGTCCAGTATAAGTATTAACCATACCTAATTTAGCCACAATTTCATAAGAAGGAATAATCCGTACTTCTAAAGGCATCAAGAGTGAACTAAACACAATCCAAAAAATAAGATTACCAAAGGGGAAACGGAAATAGACAATTGCATAGGCTGCAGTCATAGAGATGATAATTTTACCAATCGCAAATCCTAATCCTAAAATCATTGAATTTTTTAGTAATAACATACCGTGTACAAGGGCAGTACCGGCCTGAGGGTCAGAGTCAGTATGACCAAATAAGATAGTTTTATAAGCTGCAAATCCTTGATCACCAAACCAGAATTGTAATCCATTGCGAGCGATTTCCTCGGTGCTATGTGTTGAGGAAGTAAAAATGAGCCATAATGGCAACATCAAAAATAGCACACCAACAATTAAAATAATGTGATCGATAACTTTATTCAATTTCATAATAGATCCTTAATAGTGAATTTTTTTCTCAATGTATTTAAATTGAATAACTGTTAGCAGAATGACAAATAACATCAAAATGACGGATTGAGCAGAACTACCACCCAAATCAACACCTACAAAACCATCTTGATAAACTTTATAAACAAGCGTGGTCGTTGCCCCACCAGGTCGTCCTCGAGTTAGCGTATCGATAATGCCGAATGTGTCGAAAAAAGCGTAAGTGATATTAATAATAAGAAGAAAGAAGGTTGTTGGCGCTAATAATGGAAAAGTAATAGACCAAAAACGTTTGGTGTTACTGCGACAATCAATAGTTGCTGCTTCTTGAATAGATTTTGGAATACTCTGTAATCCAGCTAAGAAGTAAACAAAATTGACACTTAGTTGTTTCCATACTGAAACCAAAACTACGGCAAAACCAGCATCAAATGGATCTATCTTATGATCGAATTCCCAAAAGAAATTGAGTAAATGGTAAAGAGGACCAACATGATAATCCAGTAGAAATACACCAATCATTCCAGCAACAGCCGGGGCAACAGCATAAGGCCAAATAATGAGAATTTTATAAACCTTTTGCCCTTTGATTACTTTATCTGCCTTTACTGCAAGTAACAGCGCAATAGCAAGAGAGAAAAAAGTGACTAATACAGAAAAAATTAAGGTAAATTGAATGGATTGTAGGTAAAAATTATTGTGAAAAATATCAAAGTAATTTTGTAATCCAACAAAAGTAGAACCAAGTCCAAACGGATCTTCCATAAAAAAACTGATACGAATTGATTCCCAAGCAGGCCAAACAAAGAAAATCAAGATGATTAACAGTTGTGGGGCAATGAATAAATAGGGAATGGGAGAATGTTTAAACACATTTTTTTCATTTTTATTATCCGCCAGTAATGAAAAAGCCCTTAACCTAGAGCGGTTAAGGACAAAAGTAGATTATTGTTCAACTGTTTGTGCAAAACGAGCGAGTAGCTTATCACTTTCTACTTGAATCGTTTTTAATGCATCTTCTGGAGATTTACTACCATCAAAGATTTTGTCAAATTCACGATTCATCACAACTCGAATTTGTGGGTAGTAACCTAAACGATAGCCTTTAGTCCATTCACCACTAGGTAGATCAAGTTGTAATACGCCAGTTTCTGCTGCAGGTTCTTTTTGATAGTAACCTTCAGCTTTTACTTTTTCATAGGCTGCGTGTGTAACAGGGACGTAACCAGTTTCTTTATGCCAGAATGCTTGCACGTCAGGGGTTGAGAGATAATTGAAAAATTGAGCGGTACATTGGTTTTCTGGTTTTGGGTGATTAGACATCGCAAATAATGCTGCTCCACCAACGAATGTATTGTATTCTTTACCTTTATTCAAACTATCCCAGTAAGGTAAGAAAGCAGTAGCAAATTTAAATTTTACTTTTTGCTTGATACCACCAAATGATCCAGAGGAACCTAACCATAACACAACATCCCCTTTTTCAAATGCATCCTGATTTGGTCCTCAATCAGAACCATAATAATTAAAATAACCTTTATCTTTCCATTCTTTTAACTTTTTAAACATCATTACCATATCTGGATTGTTATAGTAAATTTGTTTTGCAGCGCCATCATAACCATTATTTTGATCAGCAAGCTGTAAGTTATGATGTGACATAAAATTTTCAGCAAAGATCCAAGGTGTATGTGATTCAGATAATGCTGTATAGCCAGCATCTTTTAATTTTTTCGCTACAACCTCAAATTCTTCCCATGTTTTTGGCGCTTTAACGCCGACTTTATCGAGAATTTCTTGATTGTAATAAAGAACTGGTGTTGAAGAGTTAAATGGCATACCAATCATTTTGCCTTTACTATCAGCATAGAAATTACGCACTCCAGCAATATAGTCATTCTTATCAAATGTGACATTATTTTGTTGCATTAGATCTTCTACGCCCACTACAACCCCTTTGGCATTAATGATCGTGGCAGAACCAGCATCATGTACTTGGATAATATTAGGAGATTTTTTAGCTCGGAAAGCAGCAATACTAGCGGTAAGTAATTCTTCGTATGAGCCTTTATAAGCAGGATTTAGCTTACATTGATTTTGGGATGCATTAAAATCATTAGCGATTTTATTTACAGTTTCACCAAGTTGCCCACCCATAGCGTGCCACCAAGTGATTTCAGTCGTTGCATTGGCATTAGCAACTAAAGTTGCACCTAACGTTAAATAAAGCCACTTCTTTGATAACATAAGTTTTCTCCTTCTGGATAAGATGATAGGGTTGCTTTATTGTGGTGAAATGTAGCAAAGAATTGTGACAAATTAATGACAGTTATAAATTATGTTGTTGTCATTAAGTCGTCATAATAAATGCCTATAGTTAGGATGAAAAGAACAGAAAAAGGGGGCCTAAATGACAAAACCATTAGTCATTGCGCACCGTGGCGCTTGTGGATATTTACCTGAACATACATTTGCAAGCAAAGCATTAGCGATTGGACAAGGTGCAGATTTCTTAGAATTAGATTTGGTAATGACAAAAGATGATCAATTGGTAGTTATACATGATCATTTCTTAGATGGGATTAGTAATGTAGCTGATTATTTTCCTGATCGAGCGAGAGCAGATGGGCATTTTTATGTGATGGATTTTACTTTAGCGGAAATTCGTCAATTACAAATGACAGAGCCATTTATACAACATGCAGGACAACAACAAGCGATCTATCCGAATCGTTTTCCATTATGGGCGAGTCGTTTCTCTATTCATACTTTTGAGGAAGAACTACAGTTTATCCGAGGATTAGAGAAAACTTTGTCATGTTCAATTGGTTTGTATGTTGAAATTAAAGCACCTTGGTTACATCATCAAGCTAGGAAGGATATTAGTCTGGCAACATTAACATTATTAAAAAAGTATGGTTATTACCAACGTACAGAGAATATTATTGTTGAAACCTTTGATTATCATGAGTTACTCAGAATTAAGTATCAATTATTGCCAATGTTAGGGGTAGAGTTGCCACTACACTTTTTAATTGCTTATACAGATTGGCAAGAAACACAAGAAAAGATAAGTGAAAATAAATGGCGAAATTATAGTTATGATTGGGTCTTTACTGAAGAAGGTATCAAAGAAATTGCAACACATTTTGATGGAATTAGTCCAGAATTTACGATGTTACTTGATGGACAGTTATCAAGGAAAGGTAATATTGTCCCAACGAAATTAGGTTATTGGGCAAAACAATATGGGTTAGGTGTCCATACTTATACTGTAAGAAAAGATAAATTACCTGAATATGCTAATAGTATGGAAGAGTTGTTAGAAGCGCTAATTAAGGCTGGGGCTAACGGTATTTTTACCGATTTTCCTGATCTTGCAGTACAGTATTTTTCAACATAACAAGCAAATTAATTTATTTCAATAATTGAGCAATCACTTCAGGAATTTGTGTTGGCGCAGTAATGAAGAGTTGTTTGTGGCGATTTAATTCACCTTTGCGTAACTCAATTTGGCTTTTAGCAACACGAAATTGTTTGCTGAGAAATTTAATCAGATGAACATTAGCTTGTCCGTCAATAGGCGGAGCTGTGATGGTAACCTTAAGTTCATCACCATGTAAGCCAACAATTTGGTCTTTGCTGGCTTTAGGTTGCAAATAAATATTAAGTAATAATCCTTGTTCTGTTTGTTGTACCGGCATAATGAAAAGAATATTTGTTGAATGCTATTTTTCAAATGCAATACGTTCTTCCAGAATATCTTGCAAGATGATAGTTCCACAAAAAGAGAAACCTAATTTTTTTAATAGATTTTGCATTGGGATATTGTCTTGATGGGTATCAATACGCAGATGGTGGTGTTGGTTATATGCCCATTCTAATAAATATTGACCAACACCGCGTTTAATAGAAGCTAAACGGTGTACTACACCATAAGTATTCTCTCTAATCCAGTTGCCCTGTATTGAAAGATAGTTTTGTTCAATATCTTGCCCATATTGATAACAGAGGACACCAACAATGGCGCCATCATTGTTATCAATACATTTATACAGAGATTGTTTTTCAATATCTCGAATAATATCCGGTTTCCCAGGATAATTATCAGGCCACTGGCTACCATTACCATTTATTTTCATAAATTGTTTAGCGGCTAGGTAAATTTCTTCAATTTTAGAAAGATCCTCTAGTGTAGCTTGTTCTACTCGCACTTTACTCTCCTTAGAAAGCTTATCAAAATAACTTTATGCAATTAACCAAAGTTGTCCGAATATATCGAGCAGTACGTTATTCAATAAAATAAGTAGAATACCAAGCACCATTACGGAAAAATCTAACATTCCTGTACTTGGTAATATACGGCGGATAGGAGCCAATAAAGGTTCACTAATTTGATATAACAGATAATCTAAAGGATTATTGCCGCGGCTAAACCAACTCATAATGGCTCGTAAGAAAATTGCCCAGAAAATCATTTCACCCCAAGCCTTAGCAATAGAGAGAACACCTAATAATAAAAGGTAGAAAATATCTAATGACAATTTACCAGCCATCAACCAATATAAAATCGGTAATTTAATTGCGCCTAACACAAAAGCGACCAAGAGAGCAGCAAAATCAATGTTATATTTCATTGGAATTAGCTTGCGTAGTGGCGCTAATACAGGTGTTGTAAGTTTAACTAATGCTTGTGAAATCGGATTGTAATAATCAACACGACAATATTGTAGCCACGTCTTTGCTACTAAGATGAAAAGATAAATACCAATAATGGTTTGTACAAGGAATTGCAATGTGTTCATTAAATCTCCTATCTATTAAATAATTCGTGAGAATTGTTGGCGTTTTGCTTGCTGACGAGAGTAAGTATCAAAACATAAACAAATATTACGAATTAATAAACGACCTTTTGCAGAAACGGTAATATTGTCATCATTAATTTGTAATAACCCGTCTTCAACCAGAGGTGCCAATAATGCGAGATCTTCTGCAAAGTGGGATTTAAAGTCAATTTGATACTGCTGTTCTATCGCTGCAAATGGCAATTTAAAGTTACAAATTAACGCTTTAATGACATCACGGCGTAAACAATCTTCGTTGGTGAGTACCAAACCTTTATGCAATGCGATACCACGAGTTTCTACGTTAGCATAATAGCTTTTTAACTCTTTTTGGTTCTGTGCATAAGTATCACCTAATAAACTAATTGCAGAAACCCCTAACCCCAATAAGTCACACTCTTGTTGTGTGGTATAACCTTGGAAATTACGATGTAATACACCGTTTGCTTGTGCAATAGCCAGTTCATCATCAGGTTTAGCAAAATGATCCATACCAATAAATTGATATCCTGATTTTTGTAAAAACTCGATTGTATTTTGCAGAATAGCCAGTTTGGTTTCAGGAGAAGGGAGCTGTTCATCCTTAATTTTACGTTGCCCAGCAAAACGAGTCGGTAGATGAGCATAGTTAAATACACTTAAACGATCTGGGTTGAGTTCTACCACTTTTTTCAAGGTAAACATAAAACTCTCTAAGGTTTGTAGTGGTAAACCATAAATCAAATCAAGGTTTGTTGATTGGAAACCAAGTTCTCTAGCACGCTGCATTAAAGCAAAGATGAAATTTTCGTCTTGTTCACGGTTAATTGCGGTTTGTACCTCTTTATTGAAGTCTTGAACTCCCATACTAATGCGGTTAAAACCGATATTACGCAAATGCTCTAACATCGAAAGTTCGATTTCACGCGGATCCATTTCAATACTAATTTCAGCTTCATCACTGATGGTGAAATTCTCACGTAGCATAGCCATTAAACGTGCAGATTGTTCCTCTGTAAGATAAGTTGGTGTACCACCGCCCCAGTGAATTTGAGTAACTGTACGTTGTGAAAAGAGTGATGCACGCGTGCGAATCTCTCTTTCTAAGTAATCGAGATAAATATCCGCTTTGTGTTGATGACGAGTAATCACTTTATTACAAGCACAGAAGTAACAAAGTTTATGACAAAACGGAATATGTACATATAAAGATAACGGACGAGATGGATAACGTTTTGCCGCCATCACAAAGTCATCATTATTATAAACTTCGTTGAATTCTAATGCAGTTGGATAAGACGTATAACGAGGACCTGATTGGTTATATTTACGAATCAGATCATGATCCCACAAGATTTCGGACATAATATATTTCCCACTAAATTAATTATTTGATTCCCTCAAGTAGTTGAGGTAACTCCGATTTGATTTGTTGTTCTAATTTTGATTCCGTACTTTCTCGAGTACGATCTAATTGGCGTCTTTCTTTCTTGGCTAACGCTTGACGTTCCTCTTTAATCGGCATCTCTCTCACCGTGAGATAAAGCTGATACATAGCAGGAAACGCATTTAATTGAATTTTACCATAAGCCTCAAGTAATGGTTTAAGACGCAGTACCCCTTCAGAATGGTTACATTCATCAGTCAACATAGCTTTCGCAATAATCACAATACTTTCTTGTAAACGATCCAAGCGTTGTTGATATGCTTGTTGTAACATTCGTTTTTGTTTTTTGATTGCTAGTAATAGCGAAATTAAATAACCAAGCATGGCAAGCACAATTAGGCTACCGATACTAAATAATAAAACCGTACTATTCATAATTACTTAAATTGATTGATATCTATTTTTTCAAATTGTTGGTAGAGATCTTGGTCATCTTCATCATCTTCAATACCTAAGATTTCCATTAGCTCTTCAATTCTTGCTAGGCATTGATCAACAAATTGTTGATCTTGTTTAGATAAAGTTACACCGGCATCTAATTGATCGAGTAACTCATTTAATGCAACATTATTTTCTAAGGCTAATAACTCTTGTTCTGGTGAAATAACTTTTTTAGATTGTTTTATTTCATCAGATACAGTGACATTTTGGCGATTAACTTCTTCAACAATTAATGGAATTTTTTTACGACTGTCAACACGAGGATCTTTATTAACCTGTTGATTAACCTGATGTTTTTCAGTTGCTGGGCTATAACGGTTGCCTGATGGGCGGCCTTTATGTTTCTTTTTACGTTTTTCTTCCCACGCTTTATTATCTAATTCATAGCGGGTCGGCTTTTTGCCTTTTTTTGCTATAGTAGGCTCTTTTTTATCTTGCTTACGTGTAGGCATTAAATCACTAATTTTTCTAGTTTTCTTTTGGCGACTCATAATCAAAAATGAATAATAAATGGTTATAAAAAGGTGATATGGGTTGCGATTATAACATTGAATTGTAAAATTTAGCATCTACTGCTTTAGGTATATTAGTTTAATTTGAAGTTAAGGAAAGCATAGTATGAAAAAAGTCTTGCTAATTATTTCTGTATTGGTGTTGAGTGCTTGTGCGGGAAAAACGCCGCCTAAACCAGTGATTGAATTACCGCTAGAACAGATTGTGCAAACATCTTATGCGCCAGCTTATGAAGCAACGCAACAAACTTACCAAGGGCGAGTAAATGATAAATTTTATGTTGATTCATTTGAACATGGTGTATTGGATTGGTTTAAAGGCAAATATAAACAACCGATCTCTGAGTTAAAACATCAGCTTTATGATCAAGGTAAAGGGTTTGATGCCTATATTTATGATTATTACAGTGGAATGATTTTTGCAGCAGACTTACAGAGTAATTTTCAACGTTTGAACTGTTGGCAGGGTATTGATCTACCGAGTTTACAGCAAGGGATTTATGATGCATTGCGTGATTTACAAGCACAGCGTTCAGCAAAAAATAAAATTTGGATTGAGCAAGGAAGCGAAAAATTTGCTCAACAATGTCGTCCTTAAATGCAATTAAATGGTGAAATTTACTACGAAAAGGTAAGGGGTAATCTAAGGTATTTTCTAGGATTTAATCCCCTTTTCTGCTATAATTTCGCCTAATTTTTTGAGTAAAAACTAGAGAATAAAAATATGTCAAATCAAACGTCAAGTTCTTATGATTCATCAAGTATCAAGGTTTTAAAAGGGCTAGATGCCGTACGTAAACGTCCGGGAATGTATATCGGGGATACCGATGATGGTACTGGATTACACCATATGGTATTTGAAGTGGTGGATAATGCGATTGATGAAGCGCTTGCAGGATATTGTAAGGATATTGTTGTCACTATTCATGAAGATAATTCCGTTTCAGTACAAGATGATGGGCGTGGTATTCCTGTTGGGATTCATGAGGAAGAAGGCGTATCAGCAGCAGAAGTGATTATGACCGTCCTTCATGCTGGAGGTAAATTTGATGATAACTCCTATAAAGTATCTGGTGGTTTACATGGTGTTGGGGTTTCAGTTGTTAATGCATTGTCAGATAAGTTGCAATTAACTATTCGCCGTGAAGGTCATGTTCATGAGCAGTTTTATCATTTAGGTGTACCTGAAGCGCCATTAGCTGTCATTGGTGAAAGTGATAAAACAGGAACAGCTGTACGTTTCTGGCCAAGCCCAACCATTTTTAGTAATGTGGAATTTCAGTATGAAATTCTGGCTAAACGTTTGAGAGAACTCTCTTTCTTAAATTCTGGTGTTTCAATTAAATTATTTGATAAACGTACTGATAAATCAGATCACTTCCATTATGAAGGTGGAATTCAAGCGTTTGTTGAATATTTAAACCGTAACAAAAATCCAATTCACCCAAAACCATTCTATTTTATGACCGAAAAAGATGGTATTGGGGTAGAAATTGCTCTGCAATGGAATGATGGTTTCCAAGAAAATCTCTATTGTTTTACTAATAATATTCCTCAACGTGATGGTGGTACGCACTTAGCGGGCTTCCGTGGTGCAATGACTAGAACACTTAATAATTATATGGAAAAAGAGGGATACAATAAAAAGACCAAAATCTCAATGGCAGGGGATGATGCGCGTGAAGGATTAGTTGCGATTGTATCGGTTAAAGTTCCTGATCCAAAATTCTCATCACAAACTAAAGATAAATTAGTATCTTCTGAAGTAAAAGGTGTGGTCGAATCTACAATGGGTGAGCGTTTGCAAGAGTATTTATTAGAAAATCCAGCCGATGCAAAAATCATTGTAGGTAAAATTATTGATGCAGCGAGAGCAAGAGAAGCAGCGCGTAAAGCAAGAGAAATGACTCGCCGTAAAGGTGCATTAGATTTAGGTGGTTTGCCAGGTAAATTAGCAGATTGCCAAGAACGTGATCCAGCACTTTCTGAACTCTATATTGTGGAGGGAGATTCTGCAGGAGGTTCGGCAAAACAAGGTCGTAACCGTAAGAATCAAGCAATTTTACCGTTAAAAGGTAAGATTCTAAATGTGGAAAAAGCACGTTTCGACAAAATGCTTTCATCACAAGAGGTAGCTGCATTAATCACTGCATTAGGTTGTGGTATTGGACGAGATGAATATAATCCAGATAAATTGCGTTATCACAGTATCATTATTATGACCGATGCGGATGTCGATGGATCACATATTCGTACTTTGTTATTAACGTTCTTCTATCGTCAAATGCCAGAGTTAATTGAACGTGGACACGTTTATATTGCGCAACCGCCACTTTATAAAGTGAAAAAAGGAAAACAAGAGCAATATATCAAAGATGATGATGCAATGACGCAATATGAGCTTTCTATTGCATTAGATGGTGCTGCATTATTTGTGCATCCATCAGCACCAGCGATGCAAGGATTACCGTTAGAAAACCTTGTTGCGGAATATAATCGTGTCAATAAGATGATTCAACGTGTATCTCGCCGTTATCCAGCAGCAATTTTACAAGCCCTTGTTTATCACCCTGATTTAGATAAAGCAGTCATGCAACAAGAAGCATCTGTACAACAATGGGTAGAAAGTTTAGTTGATACCCTAACGAAGAAAGAGTTGCATGGAAATCATTATGCGGCAAAAGTGCAGTACAATGCAGAACGTCATCTTTATGAACCAGTGATTACTGTTCGCACGCATGGGATCGATACAGATTATTTGCTTGATTTCCATTTCGTTGAAGGAAGTGAATATAGTTTAATCCTGAAATTAGGTCACCAATTACGTAATCTAATCGAAGATGGGGCTTATGTAGTACGCGGTGAGCGTCGTCTAAATGTTACCAGTTTTGAGCAAGCGATAGATTGGTTAGTGAAAGAATCTCGCCGTGGCTTATCAGTACAGCGTTATAAAGGGTTAGGTGAAATGAATCCAGAACAGCTTTGGGAAACAACTATGGATCCAGAAGCACGCCGTATGTTGAAAGTGTCTATTCGAGATGCAGTCGCAGCAGATCAGCTCTTTACAACCTTAATGGGGGATGAAGTTGAACCTCGCCGTGACTTTATTGAAACCAATGCGTTACACGCAAATTTAGATATTTAATGGATTCGATCCTAGTGAAAAACGCCCATTTTGGGCGTTTTTTTGTAGTATATAAATAAAAAAATAATGCCCATCCTTGGGCATTATTACGTTATTGAGTATGTGGTGTGGAGGCACACTCATTTTTACGTTATAAAGTGACACCACTTTTGAAAATAGCTAATTCACGGAACTCATTTAGCTCATTTTTTGTTGGTTTACCGTTAACGATTTCTACAACTTTCTCAATGAAATCATTCAGTAGTTGAGGCATTGTTACATCTTCTACCAAACGACCGGCATTGAAATCAATCCAGTTACGTTTCCGTTGAGCTAATTCACTATTTGTTGCAATTTTCATAGTAGGAACAAAACCACCATAAGGAGTACCACGTCCTGTGGTAAATAACACCATATGACAGCCAGCCGCAGCCAATGCACTGGTTGCCACCGCATCATTCCCTGGGGCAGTTAAAAGATTTAGTCCAGGTTGAGATAAACGCTCACCATATTTCAGAACATCTACGACTTGGCTATGTCCTGCTTTTTGTGTGCAACCTAACGATTTATCTTCTAACGTAGTAATACCGCCAGATTTATTTCCTGGAGATGGATTTTCATAAATTGGTTGATGATGTGAAATAAAGTATTGTTTGAAATCATTCACCATATCAACAGTCTTTTGGAAAGTGGTTTGATCTCGACAATGACTCATCAAAATTCGCTCAGCACCAAACATTTCTGGTACTTCAGTTAAAACAGTTGTACCACCATAAGCAGTAACATAATCAGAAAAATTACCTAATAAAGGGTTAGCTGTAATACCAGATAAACCATCTGAACCGCCACACTCTAAGCCAAATTTAAGTTCACTTAATTTACCAGCTTGACGTTGATCGTGACGCATTTGCTCATATAGCTGCTGTAATAATTCTAAACCGATTTCTACCTCATCTTCATAATGTTGAGAAATCATAAATTTAACGCGTTGTGGATCATAATCACCTAAGGTTTCTCTAAATACATCCACTTGATTATTTTCGCAACCAAGCCCGATAACTAATACAGCGCCTGCATTGGGATGTTTCACCATATTTTGCAAAATGACTTTCGTATTCTGATGATCATCTCCTAATTGAGAACAGCCATAACTATGGGCAAAGGTAAATACACCATCAATATCAGTTGCTGGGTTTTTAGCTAAGAAACGCTGACGAATTTGATTAGCGATCCCAACTACACAACCCACCGTTGGAATAATCCAAAGTTCATTACGGATAGCAACATCACCATTGGCACGGCGATAGATTTTTACATCTCGATCAGCTTGTTGGACCTCAATGTGTAACTGTTCTGGCTGGTAGGCATAGTCATTAATATCATTCAAATTAGTTTTGACATTGTGCGTATGCACATAATCGCCCGCAGCAATGGATTGGGTAGCATGACCAATAGGATAACCATACTTAATCACATTTTGTCCTTCATGAATATTATGAATAGCAAATTTGTGTCCACGAGGAATATCTTGGGTTAACGTGATATTTTCTTTATCTAATTGAATGATTTGCCCAGCAGACAAATTCTGTAAAGCAACAGCAACGTTGTCTTGAGCTTGAATTTGAATAAACTGCTTCATAATCACACCTAGCAATATTGGGTTAATGCATTACGCATACCTTGTTGCAAAATAGCCTCAAGTTTTGCTGAAACCTCATCAACAAGTTGTGGAATTTGGGTTAAATCTTGTTGCCAATGTTCTTCTTGACTTAATACATTTTTAACAAGTTGAGTGAGGGAAATTTGTTGTTGTTCAACTTGTTGCCACCAAGTAGCAAAATGATCTAACCAAATTTGATCGTCTTGTAATGGAATAGTTTGATCGGCACGTTTGCCACGATAAAAGGCAATTAATGCAGCTAATGCAAAAGTAAGACGAGCTGGTAAGCGTTGATATTTTTGCTGATAAGTTAATAATTGCGGCAAAATACGAGTACGGTATTTTGTCATACTATTCAATGCGATAGATAGCAAGGCATGCTGGATAAATGGATTTTGGAAGCGACTTATAACAGCATCTGCAAAATGTTGTAATTCATCTTTTGGCAACGAAAGTGTCGGAATAATTTCTTCAGCAAGTGTATCAACAACAAATTGACGTAATTGAGAATCTTGCATTGCATCACCGACATAATCAATGCCAGCAAGGTAAGCCACAGGAACCAATGCAGTGTGCGCGCCATTTAAGATGGCAACTTTACGTTCTTTATAAGGCTTAATATCATCAACGACTAAAATATTTAGTTTTAATTGATCTAAATGGAAAAGTTTTTCTAATGATTTTGGTCCTTGAATAACAAAGAGATAGAAATATTCTGCGGTATCTAAGAAAGTATCTTGATAGCCTAATTCAGTAGTGATTTGTTCCACTTCATTGCGAGGATAGCCAGTTACAATGCTATCTACCAATGTTGAACAGAAAGTATTTGCGGTTTCTAACCAAGAAATAAATTCAGTTGGAAGTTTCCACTCATTAGCATAACGTAATACTAATTCTTTAAGTTGTTCACCGTTATAGTCGATAAGTTCACATGGCAAAATAGTAAAACCATATTGTTGATCGCCATTAGTAAATAGGAAACGTTCATAGAGTAATTGAGTTAATTTTGCTGGATAACTTACAGCAGGACGATCGGTTAATTTATCTCCTGCATGATAGCTAATTCCCGCTTCAGTGGTATTTGAGAAAATAAGTTTGATCTCAAGATTGTGTGCCAGATTAATATAATCGTCAAAGTTAAGATAAGGGTTAATTTCATTATTTACTGAACGAATAATTCTAGCCTGTTTAACCGCTTCCCCCTGTTCATTTAAACCACGAATAATTGTGGTATAAAGTCCATCTTGTGTATTTAATAGCGGCGGAAAATCAGTATTAATTGGACGAATAATCGTTACACCGCTATTAAAATCGGTTTTTTCATTTAAAAGATCAATTTGCCAATCAATAAACGCACGTAAAAAATTACCTTCACCAAATTGGATAATCTTAGTTGGATATTGATTGCCTGGAAAATTGGTACGATTGAGTTGTTGCATGATAAATTCCTTATTAATTAGCTACACCATAAACAAGGTTTGGTAACCAAGTTGAAATGGATGGAATGTAAGTAAGTAGTAATAGTTCGATTAAGAGTAATCCCCAAAATGGAAGTACGTCTTTGATAAATTTCTCTATTGGTACTTCAGTAATTGAGCAAGTAGTAAACATTACTGTACCTAGTGGAGGGGTAATTGTTCCGATTGCACCATTGAAGATAAATACAATGCCAAAATGAATAGGATCAATGCCATATGAATGAGCTATTGGAGCGAGTAGTGGTGCAAGTACGATCATAATTGCATTGCCTTCTAAGAACATACCTAGAACTAATAAAGCAATATTTACTAGCATTAAGAAAGTAATTGGGCTATCCACAATTGTTGTCATCCATTGTGCTAGAGCTTGAGGTACTCTTTCCCAAGTAAGAAATTTAGAAAAAGCAACTGCCATACAAATGATAAGAAGTACATTGGCTGCACCTAAAGCAGACTCTCTTGTTGCTAACCATAATTGTTTCAAATCCATGTTTCTATAGATAAGAGTTCCTAAAATAATTGCGTAAATTACTGCAACAGCACCAGCTTCGGTTGGAGTAAATACTCCCATTCGGATACCACCAATAATAATGATTGGCAATAGGAGGGCTAGAACAGCATCTTTTGCTGAAAGTGCAATTTCCTTGCAACTAGCACGTTTTTCTCTGATTGGTAGATAACCACGTTTCTTAGAAATAATAGATACTAAGATCATCATTAATATACAGAGTAAAGTACCAGGGATTACACCAGCTAAAAATAATCGACCAATAGAAACATTATTAACATAGCCATAAATAATCATGGCAATGCCAGGAGGAATGATTGGTGTAATTAAAGATCCTGCAGCAGTTACCGCCGCGGAGAATGAAGCACTATATCCACGAGCAACCATTTGAGGAACTAATAATTTAGAATTCATTGCGGCATCAGCAATATTAGAACCAGATAATCCGCCCATTAAGGTACTTAAAGCAACATTAACTTGAGCTAAACCACCATTCATATGTCCTGTGAGTACTTCACAAAACTTTAATAACCTAGCACTAATACCAGTGTGATTCATAAAGACACCAGCCATGATAAAAAATGGAATTGCTAATAAAGTTACAGATTCAAGTCCACCGGCAAGACGTTGAATAAGCATAATCATTGGTTGATTGCTCATTAGAAAATAACTTAATGTGGAGATAAAAATACAAAAAGCTACAGGTGTACCGATAACAAATAATATTAATAAAATAGCTATAGGAATAATAACGCTCATAGTTGATTCCCTCTGTTAATTTTAAAGAAATAATAAATTTTTCTTATTTCGTAATAAGCCATGAAACAAGCGCTAATAGGGATAATGGCGTAAATAGCTAAATAAGAAACATGTAAAGTTGGTGTAAAACGGACTTTAGACATTGGTAATAGCTTGAAACCTAAATAAATCATAAAAAAAAGTGCAAAAAGCATAATGCATGGCTGGATAACGCCATCAATAAAGTTCGCTATTTTGTGAGGTAATTTGCTTAATAAAAAGTCAATACGAATCAACTCATTATTTTTACAAAGTGCACTTGATGCGAGGAATGTAAACCAAATAAAAAAGACTACACAAATTTCCTCAACCCAAGCACTTGGAGAGTTAAGAAAATAGCGCATAATGACACCATAACCAGAAAGTAGCACTATTAGTGCTAAGAAAAAGGAAGCGAGAATTTCATCAATATCGCTAAACCAGAATTTTTTTTGTTGAGATTGTGAATTCATAATGATAAATCCCTCCAATTAAAAAACGGTGAGTAAGATAACTCACCGTTTGATAGTGATTAGTATTGCTCTAATTGAGATTGAATATTTTTGTATAGATTAGGTGACCATTCTGGAAAACCATTCTGAATAAGTTCTCTAACAGAATTTTTAAATGCTTCTATATCAACTTCATTAACCTGAACTCCAGCTTTCTTCAATTTTTCTAATGCATCTTTTTCTGCATCAAAAATCAAACTAGCACCATAGGCGACCATTTCATTACCTGTATCAACAATAATTTTTTGTTGCTCTGGTGTTAATGTATTCCAAAATGCTGTTCCAGTTACAAATGGAGACATATTAGTAGTATGTGCGGTTAAATTAAGATTTTTTGCAACTTCATAGAATTTTCCACCATATAGCACTACTGTTGGATTTTCTAATCCGTCAATAATACCTTCAGATAATCCAGGATAAACATCTGCTAAAGACATAGGAGTTGGGACACCACCCATAGCTTTGATAGTTTGTAAATAGACACGAGAATGCTGAACCCTTACTTTTACTCCTTTTAGATCTTCAGGTTTAGTAATAGGCTTTTTGGTTAATAAATGACGTGTTCCATAAATAACATCAGGAATAACAATATGAATGTTTTGTTTATCTAATTGTTGACTAAGTCCTTTAAACCAGTCTGAATGAAGGAGTTTTGATTTTTTTCAAATGATTGTGAAAGATAAGGGGCATTGACAACTCCTAGATCTGGAACAATATCCATCAATTCACCATAGTCACTAATTGTAATAATATTGGCTCCAAAACGAGCTTGTTCTAATACTTCAGTTTGACCACCTAATTGACTTGATGGGAATAATTTAAAAATAATGTCACCATTAGATTTTTCTTTAACTTTATCAGCCCAAAAATGCATTGCTTTATCGATAGGTTCTCCTGGTTGGTTTCCATAAGCAATCATAATTTCTGTTGCAGCTAAGCTATTAATAGAGAAGCTTAATAATCCTAACGATAGAGTTAATAAAGATTTTTTGAGTAAGCGCATAGTTTTTACCTCGCTAAGTTGTAGTAGAAGAAATCACGTTATAAATCACTGTAATATAATCAGGTAATTAGCAAATAACGTAATGTTGAAAATGACTAAAACCGCAACATTGCCTGTTTTTTATCTGTCTTTTATTTGAAAGTAATAACACTCTTAATTAAAGATTTATTATTAACAATTTGCTCAGCATAGATATCAGCTAAACCTTCAAAATTAAAAGTATGAGTCAACATCATGGCAGCAGATAATTTATTTTGGGCCATTAGTTGTTGTACTTTAGAAAAATCTTCATAAGTTGCATTTCGGCTTCCTAATAAAGTAGTTTCTTTTTTATGAAAGTCAGGATCAGAAAATGAAAAATCGCCTTTAAATAAACCAACAAAAACAATTCTGCCTCCATGTCTTATCAGATTTACTGCGTTATTCATGGCTTTTTGGTTACCAGTTGCATCAATGACAATAAGAGGAAGTTTCCCATTAAAATAATCTTCAACTTTTTCAGAAATAGGGTCAAAAGAAGATAATTTGAGTTGTTTTTTAATATGTTCTCTGCGAGCCTCACTTGTATCTGCAATGACAACATGTGCACCATCTGCAGCTGCAATTGCCGCAGCACCTAATCCAATTGGTCCAGCTCCAACAATAAGAACATCATCATTTGGTTGGATGTTTGCTCTGCGTACAGCATGAGCACTAATTGCAAATGGTTCGATAAGAGCTGCACTAATATCATCAACATTATCAGATATAGGTAGAATATTTTTTTCGGGAACAGATAGATATTCACAGAAGCAGCCATCTTCATGGACTCCAATCACGGAAATTTTTTCACAACAATTTGTTTTTCCACTGCGGCAAGCATCGCATTCACCACAAGAAACATAAGGAATAAGAGCGACTCTTTGTCCAACCTTCCAATTAGTTACTTTATTGCCAACAGCTTTAATTGTGCCACTGGCTTCATGCCCTAGTATACGAGGGTAAGTAAAAAAAGGTTGGTTACCGGCAAACGCATGTATATCAGTACCACATATACCTACGGCTGCAATTTTTAGTAGAACATTGTTTTCTTTTGGAGTAGGAATATCTAGTTCTTGATAAATGAATTCAAACGGTTTATTACAAATTAAAGCTTTCATTTTGTTATCCTCTTTTTAATAAATAGTGGGAGCATTATTCTGTAGATTTTGGAAAAATTCTTAGGGTTGTTGTAGTAATGTGAATATGAAAGTGTTTTAATGTTTTTTATATGTTTTTTATTAATTGAGAGAAAATTTGATGAGTAGAGATTTTGAATTGAGGCAAGAAGTAAGTAATCAAATGATAGATGCCTTAAGAGAAGGTGTTTTATCATCACCATTACCATCACAAACTATTTTGGCATCTTTATACAGTGTAAGCCGTACGACAATACGTTATGTATTAATGTCTTTGTTAGAGAAAGGAATTTTAGCGAAACAAGGAGATAATTATATTGTCATTCGAGTTCCTACAGAAGAAGATAAATTTTTAAAATTGAAAACGAAAAGAAATGATCCTAAAGCGATTAAAAAGATAGAAACTTACTTTAAAGCAGCTATTCAATCTAAAGTTATAAAACCAGGCGATCAGGTGTCGGAATTGTGGTTGGCTAAAAATGCGAATGTAGATATTTTTTCTGTTAGAGAATACCTAATTCAATTTTCTCGTTTTAACTTAATTAAAAATTTAGGTCGAGGAAAATGGCAACTAGTAGCCTTTACACCACATTATGCAGATAAGTTATTTGAATTAAGAGAAATGTTGGAATGCCATGCATTGAATTGCTTTATGAACTTACCTAGTTCAGATGTACGGTGGAGTAAAATGAAAATGCTATTACAGGAACATCGTACATTGAGAGAAAATATTTCTGAGAGATTTACAGATTTTTCAAAATTAGATCATCAATTTCATTCTCTAATTCTATCAGCAGCTAATAATCCATTTATAAATGATTTCATTGAACTTATTTCTATTATTTTTAACTTTCATTATCAATGGGATAATCGAGATTTGAAGACTAGAAATGTATTGGCGGTAGAAGAACATTTGGCGATATTAGTAAAAATAGTAAGCCAAGATGATCTTGGTGCTATTACTGAGTTAAAACATCATTTAAGTACAGCAAAAAAATCATTAATGAATAGCATTGAGATAGTTACGCAAAGCTAATCATCTATTGAGGAACAAATTTATAAAAAAGCTATGAAATTCTATTTTCATAGCTTAGATAGCTGACAAACTTAAATTTATTCACAAATCTTAATAAATGTTCATTAGGTTCCCTCTCACACTTGCCCGAATGCAAATAAGATTTTTAGGCAAAAAAAGTGATCATTTTTCGAACGTAGTGAGAAAAATCTCTGTTTTTTGCCGCCCGGAAAATCTTATTGGAATGAGGATTAGCAAGTGTGTGAGGGTGTGTTTCTTTTGCTTCGTTTTCTTTACACAAGTAAAGAAAATGAAGGCGCCCTTTAGGGCGAAACCTAAAAGCTAATTAGAACAAAATATTAAATAGACTTTGTCATCGAATTGGCTATGAAATTCTATTTTCATAGCTTTTTTTATGCTTTGTATCACAAGATAAGTGAAATAAGCATTATTTTGATAAAAAACAACAAGGAATTACTTGCAATCCTCTATTTCAGAGAATAGACTAACGATAAGTGGTAAATTGTGGTAAATAGTGGTAATAAATTCTTCATTTCAACTGATTTATAGGTAGCGAGTTATGTTTCGAGGTGCATCATTAATTAATCTGGATGCCAAGGGTCGTTTAGCGATTCCAACTCGTTATCGCACCGAGCTTCTTGAGAAAGAACAAGGACAACTTATTTGTACCGCCGATATTCGCCAACCTTGCCTATTGTTATATCCCTTATCAGAGTGGGAAATCGTCGAGCAAAAATTACTGCAATTACCAAACTTTGATGAAACTGGACGACGTTTACAACGTGTTATGTTGGGCTATGCAACAGAATGTGAATTGGATAAAACTGGTCGCATTTTGTTAAGTCCTGCATTAAGACAACATGCCGCCCTAGAAAAAGAAATTATGCTTGTTGGTCAGCTAAATAAATTTGAAATTTGGCAAGCTGAAAAATGGCAACAACAAATTGCAGAAGACATTCAAATTGGTAGCAGTGGTACGATGGCGACGTCTGATGAGTTAAGAACTTTGTTTTTATAAGCGAGTTTTATTCATATGGAACAAGTAACCTATTCAGATCCTGCACATTTTACTGTTTTACTCAATGAAGCAGTAGAAGGATTGTCTTTAAAGCCTAATGGTATCTATATTGATGGTACCTTTGGGCGAGGCGGACATTCTCGTAAAATTTTATCTGAGTTAGGTGAACAAGGTCGTCTTATTGCTATTGATCGTGACCCAGAGGCGATTCTTGCCGCACAAGCAATTCAAGATTCTCGTTTTTCAATTGAACACAATACTTTTTCTGAAATTAAATCAATCTGTGAAGCGCATAATTTAGTTGGCAAAATTGATGGTATTTTGCTTGATTTAGGCGTTTCTTCGCCACAGTTAGATGATGCTGAACGTGGATTTAGCTTTATGCAAGATGGTCCATTAGATATGAGAATGGATAGTTCTAAAGGAATTTCTGCCGCAGAATGGTTACAACAAGTATCAGAAAGTGATTTGGTTTGGGTATTGAAAACTTTTGGTGAAGAGCGTTTTGCCAAACGTATTGCACATAATATTGTCGAATTTAATCGCCAGGCATTACAAAATAAAACAGAACCATTAACACGCACATTGCAACTAGCACAACTGATTGCGCAATCTATGCCAATAAAAGAAAAACATAAACATCCAGCAACTCGTAGCTTTCAAGCTATTCGTATTTTTATTAATAGTGAGTTAGAAGAATTAGAAAAGATTCTTAATTCAGCTATCGATGTGTTAGCACCTGAAGGCAGATTAGCGATTATCAGTTTTCACTCTTTGGAAGATCGTTTAGTAAAACGTTTTATGAAAAAACAGAGTAAAGGTGACGAAATTCCAAGAGGACTCCCGTTAACTGAAGCACAAATCGAACGTAATCAAAAATTAAAATTAATTGGTAAAGCGATTATGCCAACAGAAGCAGAGCTCGCCGTAAATAGCCGTTCAAGAAGTGCAGTATTACGTGTAGCGGAGAGATTAAGATGATATTTAAAAGCTATGATCGTTATCCGTTATGGCGAATCATTGTAGATGATATTTTTCAGGCGAATAAAACCGTTATGCTTTTATTAATTGCTTTATTAATTACCGCAGTTTCTACAATTTGGATTACGCATTTAACACGTCTAGCGATTAATGAAAAAAATCAATTACAGACGGAATATCAGGCATTACAAAGTGAAGCACTGAATTTGCGTTTAGAAGATAGCGCATTGAGTGATCGTACTCGTATTGAAGGAATTGCCCGTCAATTAGGAATGCAGTCAACACAGGATGAACAAGAAGTATTAATTATTGAATAAAACAGATAACTAGGTAACACAATGGTACGGGCAAAAATTAAATCATCACAACAAACAAGCAGTTTTTCTAAAGGACGCTATATTGTCACGATTATATTAATTATGGCTGGTCTAATTGCGCTTATCGCAAGAGCTGCATATGTTCAGTTAGTTAATGCAGATTTTTATATTGCAGAAGGCAATAAACGTTCACTTCGTACAGAACAAATTCCTTATATCCGTGGCGATATTCTTGATCGCAAAGGTGAATTATTGTCAGTCAGTGTAGAGAATTATTCGATTATTGCCGATCCAAAAGAAATTTTTGAAAAAAATTCATTAATGGAAAAAGATCGTTGGCAACGCTTAGCTGAAACATTAAATGTACCGTTATCGGACGTTATCAATCGTCTTAATAAAAATCCTAAATCTCGTTTTGTGTATTTAGATCGCCAAATTTCTCCAACAATGGCGAAATATATTCACGATCTTAAAATCACAGGCGTTTCTATGCGTAAAGAGTACCGCCGTTTCTATCCAACAGTGGAAGAGTCTGCACAATTATTAGGTTATACCAATATTGATGGACAAGGGATTGAAGGGATCGAAAAAAGCTTTGATTCTTTGTTAATTGGAAAATCAGGATCTAAAACCTATCGTCGTGATAAATCAGGAAATATTATTGAGAATATTTCGAGTACTCAAAAATATGATGCCCATGATGTGACATTAAGTATCGATCGCCATTTACAGTCAATGGTATTCCGCGAAATTAAAAAAGCAGTAGCTGAGAATAAAGCAGAATCAGGTACAGCCGTATTAGTAAAAATTAGTACAGGTGAAATTCTAGCGATGGCTACAGCGCCGTCTTATAACCCGAATAATATTTTTGGTTCACAAGCTGAATTACGCCGTAATCGTGCGATTACCGATACATTTGAACCAGGTTCAACAGTAAAACCGTTTGTGGTGTTAACTGCATTAAATCAAAAAATTATCTCACCAGATACAGTGATTAATACTAAACCATTTGTGGTTAATGGGCATACTATCCGCGATGTTGCTCCACGTAATGAATTATCTATTACTGGGATTTTGCAAAAATCTAGTAACGTTGGGGTGAGCCGTTTATCTTTACAAATGCCAATTTCGGTATTGATGAATACATATCATAAAGCTGGATTTGGAATGCCAACTAATTTAGGTTTAGTCGGTGAGCAATCAGGAACCTTACCATTACACCGTAAGCGTTGGGCGGATATTGAACGTGCAACAGTAGCTTATGGCTATGGTTTAACTGTAACACCATTACAATTAGCTCGAGCTTATGTGGCATTAGGTAGTTTTGGTGTTTATCGTCCGCTTTCAATCACTAAAGTTGATCCACCAGTTATTGGTGAGCGTATTTATCCAGAAAAAATTACGCGTGAAGTAGTACATATGATGGAAAGTGTTGCACAACCAGGCGGTGGTGGTATTGCTGCGGCTGTTCCTGGATATCGTGTGGCAATTAAAACTGGTACAGCGAAAAAATTAGAAAATGGTCAATATGTAGATAAATATATTGCTTATACCGCTGGAATTGCGCCTGCAAGTGATCCACAGTTTGCGTTAGTTATTTTGATTAATAACCCAACAGCAGGTAAATATTATGGTGGGGCAATTTCTGCGCCAGTATTCTCAAAAATTATGGGGCATACTTTACGCGCGAAAAATATTACTCCAGATGGTATTGAGGGTGATACAAAGAGTGCAAAACGTATTGTGCGTATTGACACATTAAAAAATGAAAATTTAAGAGATAACTAAGGGTAAAGCAATGCAGCGTTTAAGCCGTTATTTTGGTCTAACATTACCAAATCATCAGTTGCAAACTATGCAATTAGATAGTCGAGCAGTAAAACAAGGTGATGTGTTTATTGGATTAATTGGACATCAAATTGACGGTAGAAAATTTGTGACACAAGCAATTAATGCAGGCGCTGCAGCAATTATTGTCGAAAGTGATGATCCAGCAGATCATACTCGTTTAACGTGGCAAGATAATATCCCTGTTATTCATGTCTATCAACTGGCTAGTCAGCTTTCTAAGCTGGCTGGTGAGTTTTATCAACAACCTTCAACTCAATTAACCCTTGTTGGTGTCACCGGAACTAATGGTAAAACTACCGTAGCGAATCTATTAACGCAATGGAATCATCTATTGGGTAAACGTAGTGCAGTGATGGGGACGATTGGTAACGGCTTTTATCAGCATATCCAACCTGCAACAAATACCACAGGCTCAGCAGTAGAAATTCAACGTAATTTAGCTGAGTTTGTTGAACAGGGTGCAGAATTTGTTGCGATGGAGGTTTCTTCACATGGCTTGGTACAACAACGTGTTGCGGCATTACATTTTGATGCAGCCGTATTTACTAATTTAAGCCGTGATCATTTAGATTATCACCATACATTAGAAGCTTATGCAGCTGCGAAAAAAACATTGTTTACAGAGTTAGATGTAAAACAAAGAGTGATTAATGCAGATGATGTTGTGGGAAAACAGTGGCTACAAGAACTACCTGATGCAGTAGAAGTGAGTTTATCTGCAACCTTTACTCCACAACATCAACAATGGTTGAAAGCAGAACAAATTGAATACCATCCACTAGGTGCTACAATTCATTTCTCATCAAGCTGGGGAAGTGCAATTTTCCACTCAAAATTAATTGGTGAATTTAACGTGAGTAATTTGTTGTTAGCGACAGCAACATTATTATCACTTGGGTATCCTTTATCAGATTTACTCAACACAGTTTCGCAACTTGAAGGTGTATGTGGAAGAATGGAGCGTTTTACCGCAGAAAATAAACCAACAGCCGTTGTTGATTACGCTCATACACCAGATGCCTTAGAAAAAGCATTACTTGCATCACGTTTACATTGCCATGGTGAACTGTGGTGTATTTTTGGTTGTGGAGGTGATCGTGATAAGGGTAAACGCCCACAAATGGCAAAGATTGCAGAACAATTAGCAGATAAAGTGATTATTACGGATGATAATCCACGTACTGAAGATGCGGCAGCAATTATAAATGATATTGTTCAAGGGCTAGACTTTCCAAATAACGCTACTATAATTCATCGCCGTGAACAAGCATTAGCCTATGCATTTGAGCAGGCTAAGCCTAATGATTTGATTTTAGTTGCGGGTAAAGGCCATGAAGATTATCAAATTATTGGACACACAAAACACCATTTTTCTGATCGTGAAATTGTTTCACAATTACTTGGACTTAATAACAAAACTTAGTCAACAAAGAAGAATAACAAATGATCTCAATTAATTTCTCTACTTTAAGTAAAGTATTAGCAGCAAAAGAAATTAATCCTCCCCAAGCTGATATTGAAGTAGATAGTGTTACAACTGATAGCCGCACAAATTGTTGCGGCAGTATTTTTTTTGCATTACGGGGAGAAAGTTTTGATGCACACCAATTTTTAGATCGTGTGTATCAACAAGGCGCAAAAATTTTAGTGGTTGAACAACCTAATTTGGCGATTCCGTTACCGCAATTAGTCGTAACAGATACGAAAAAAGCATTAGGACAATTAGCTGCTTGGGTAAGAACTAAAGTGAATCCAAAAGTGGCAGCAATGACAGGATCCTCTGGTAAAACCACCGTAAAAGAAATGACGGCAGCGATTTTACAACAAACGGCGAAATCAGCTGATGAAGTCTTATTTACTGCTGGAAACTTCAATAATGATATTGGCGTACCATTAACATTATTACGTTTAACTAACCAACACCGTTATGCTGTGATTGAATTAGGGGCAAATCATGCTGGTGAAATTGCCTATACTACGCAATTAGCTCGCCCAGATGCAGCATTAGTGAATAACGTTGCTCCAGCACATTTAGCGGGCTTTGGCTCAATTGAGGGAGTTGCTAAGGCGAAAGGTGAAATTTACCAAGGGCTAACGACAACAGGTATCGCAATCATTAATGCGAATTGTCAGTACCTTAATTATTGGCAACGCAATATTGGTTCTCATCAGATTCAACAATTTTCTATTAATTCTCCTCAAGCAGATATTTACGCAAAAGAGATTCAAGCTTCTGCAATCGGCTATCATTTTATTCTTTGTACCCCACAAGGTGAAACAGCGATCGATTTACCTTATTTAGGTGAGCATAATATTAGTAATTCGTTAGCAGCTACTTCATTAGCGATGGCGTTAGGTGCGTCTTTGGCAGATGTTAAAGCTGGCTTAGCTTTAGGAAAACGGGTAAAAGGTCGATTATTTCCAGTAGTAGTGAATTCACAATTCACAATTTTAGACGATACTTACAATGCTAATGTAGATTCCCTAAAAGCAGCGATTGCTGTTTTACAACAATCAGCACAAACCGTAAAAATTCTTGCAGTTGGTGATATGGCAGAATTGGGGGAAAGTACAGAACAGTGCCATCATCAGGTTGCTGAGGCTGCACAACAAGCGAATTTAAGTAAAGTGGTTAGTTTTGGGCATTATAGCGAAATCATTAGTAGTTTGTGCCATGGAGAACATTATCAACAAAAAGCCGCATTAATTACCGCATTGCAGCAATACATAACAGAACAGCTACAAGCAGGAAAAACAATTTTATTATTAGTCAAAGGATCTCGTTCAATGAAAATGGAAGAGATCGTCGAAGCATTTAAAGGTTTTGAACAATGTTAGTTTGGATTAGTGAGTTTTTAGTTCAGTATCACACGTTTTTTAATGTTTTCTCATATATTACTGTGCGAGCAATTTTAGCGTTATTAACCGCTTTATTATTCTGCTTATGGATTGGTCCAAAAGTGATTACTCGTTTACAGTTATTACAAATTGGCCAAGTAGTGCGTGATGATGGTCCACAAAGCCATTTTAGTAAACGTGGTACTCCAACTATGGGCGGAATTATGATTCTAGCTTCTATTGGTGTAAGTACCCTGCTATGGGCAAACCTCGAAAATCCCTATGTTTGGTTCGTGTTATTTGTTTTATTTGGCTATGGAGCGATTGGGTTTATTGATGACTATCGCAAGGTTGTTCGGAAAAATACGGATGGATTGATTGCGCGCTGGAAATATTTTTGGCTGTCTGTGGTGGCTTTATTGGCAGTATGCGGTATGTATTACATTGGGAAAGGTACTAATGCGACTTTATTAGTCGTGCCTTTCTTTAAAGAGATTATGCCACAATTAGGTTTATTCTATATTGTTCTTGCCTATTTTGTGATTGTTGGTACCAGTAATGCTGTAAATCTAACCGATGGCTTAGATGGATTGGCGATTATGCCAACCGTGTTAGTTTGTGCGGCGTTTGCTTTAATTGCGTGGGCAACAGGAAATATCAATTTCGCCGATTACTTGCATATTCCATATATTAAATTTAGTGCTGAATTAGTGGTGGTCTGTACCGCTATTGTGGGCGCTGGATTAGGTTTCCTTTGGTTTAATACTTATCCCGCACAAGTATTTATGGGCGATGTTGGTTCATTATCGCTAGGTGGTGCAATTGGAACTATCGCCGTTTTAGTAAGACAAGAATTCGTGTTGGTGATTATGGGCGGTGTATTTGTAATGGAAACACTCTCGGTTATTTTACAAGTAGGTTCATACAAATTAAGAAAACAGCGCATTTTCCGTATGGCGCCAATTCATCACCATTTTGAATTAAAAGGTTGGCCAGAACCACGAGTAATTGTCCGCTTTTGGATTATTTCCTTGATTTTGGTGTTATTAGGATTAGTCACATTGAAATTGCGTTAAGCAATATTGGGGGACATATGGCAACTCGTCATTTCGATTATACTGGCAAAACAGTCACTATTGTTGGATTAGGTAAAACAGGGATTTCTTGTGTTGATTATTTTGTGAATAAGGGGGTAAAGCTACAAGTCATTGATACACGCCAACATCCAGCCGGTTTAGATCAACTTGCTAATGATATTCCAGTACACACAGGTAGTTTAAACACAGAATGGTTATTAAACAGTGATTTAATTGTGTTAAGTCCCGGTATTGCATTAAAGACACCAGAAATTGCACAAGCGATTGCCGCAGGTGTTGAGGTGGTTGGTGATATTGAATTATTTTGTCGCGAAGCACAAGCACCAATAGTCGCTATTACAGGATCTAACGGTAAGAGTACTGTTACTACTTTAGTATATGAAATGGCTAAAGCTGCGGGTATCAAAGTTGGCATTGGTGGTAATATTGGTATTCCAGCGCTGTCGTTATTAACCGAACCGCACGATTTATACGTACTTGAGCTATCAAGTTTTCAATTAGAAACAACCTTTAGTTTACAAGCGGCAGCAGCAACAATTTTAAATATTTCTGAAGATCATATGAATCGTTATCGTGATTTAGAGGATTATCGCCAAGCTAAATTGCGCATTTATCATCAAGCAAAAACTTTAATTGTTAATAAAGAGGATCGTTTAACTTATCCAGATGAGAATGAGCCACAACAAACATTATTAAGTTTTGCAGAAACAGGTTCAGATTATTATTTAGCGATAACAGAAAATAAAGTCTATTTAGCTACACCAGAAAAACAGTTATTAGCACTGGATCAGCTGAAATTAAGCGGTCGCCACAATTATATGAATGCATTAGCTTCTATTGCCTTAGCACAAGCAGTAAATGTACCTGAACACGGTATTATTGAAGCATTAAAAACATTTGGTGGTTTAGATCATCGTTTCCAAACTGTACACGAAGCTAATGGAGTACGTTGGGTTAATGATTCAAAAGCAACCAATGTAGGAAGTACTCAAGCAGCATTAAATGGATTAGAAGTTGCAGGACGGCTATACCTATTATTAGGTGGTGATGGTAAAGGTGCTGATTTTAGCGAATTAAAACCTTTGATTAATAAGCCGAATATTTTCTGTTATTGCTTTGGTCAGGATAAACAAGCTTTAGCAGAACTTTCTACACAAAGTGTTATCGTTGATACGATGGAAGAAGCAATCAATGCAATTCGTCCATTGTTACAAGCAGGTGATATGGTATTGTTATCACCAGCGTGTGCAAGTTTAGATCAATTTGCAAATTTTGAAGTTAGGGGAAATGAATTTGCCCGTTTAGCAAAACAATCAACAGAATAAGGTCAGGATTAATGTTATCGAAAATAAAAGATGGGTTTTGGCGCTGGGGACGTATTACACCACAATCGTCTTTGTATGATCGTACCTTATTTTTATTGTTTATTATCCTATTATTTATTGGCTTTATTGCGGTAACTACCGCCTCATTTACCACTGCTGCTAAGTTATATGATGATCCACTCTATTTTACAATTAGAGATGGTGTTTATATTGTTACCGGCGTTGCATTATTCTTTTTTGTCTTGCAGATTCCTATGGAAAAATGGGAAAAGTGGAGTACAGGACTATACCTTCTCGCCTTAATATCGTTAATTGTGGTGTTAATTGTCGGGCGTAATATTAATGGCGCGACTCGTTGGATCTCTTTAGGATTTGTTAATTTCCAACCAGCAGAATTGGCAAAATTAGCCCTAATTTGTTACCTTTCTAGCTTTTTTGTGCGTAAGTATGATGTTGTTACTACTCGACAGCTCATTTTTATTCGTCCGACCATTGTTTGCGGAATTCTAATCTTATTCTTACTTTGCCAGCCTGACCTCGGAAGTAGTGTTGTACTGTTTGTGATCACGTTCGGGATGCTATTTGTAGTAGGGGCAAAAATATTCCAATTCTTTTTATTAATCGGTATGGGTGCAAGTATGTTGATGTTTTTGATTGTGATTTCACCCTACCGAATGAAACGGGTTACCTCTTATATGGATCCATTTGCTGATGCATTCGGAACAGGCTATCAATTATCAAACTCATTAATGGCTTTTGGTAATGGAGAGTTTTGGGGACAAGGGTTAGGAAATTCTGTCTTAAAATTAGAATACTTACCCGAAGCGCATACCGACTTTGTATTAGCCATTATAGGTGAAGAGTTTGGATTTGTTGGGGTGTTAGTGATTGTTTTCCTATTATCAGCACTCGTATTTCGAGCATTAAAAATTGGTAAAGAATCATTAAAATTAGAAGCGAAATTTCGCGGTTTTTTTGCCTTTGGTATTGCATTTTGGATCTTTTTCCAAGGTTTTGTGAATTTAGGTGTCACAATTGGTCTATTACCTACCAAAGGATTAACTTTCCCACTGATTAGTTATGGTGGTTCAAGTTTAATTATTATGTGTATTGCAATTGGGATTTTAATGCGAGTCGATCATGAAAATCGCTTAGCAAGTGGGCATGCACATTTACGAGATGATTAGAGTTATTTATGGCAAAACGTTTATTAGTTATGGCAGGCGGCACTGGCGGTCATGTTTTCCCAGCAATTGCAGTAGCAAGAGTATTACAGGCTCAAGGCTGGCAAGTTGAATGGTTAGGTACTAAGGATCGGATGGAAGCCGATCTGGTACCTAAACATGGTATTCCAATCCATTTTATAGAAATTTCAGGATTACGGGGTAAAGGAATTAAAGCCCTGATACAAGCCCCGTTTAAAATTGTTAAAGCAATCTTACAAGCGAAGAAAATTATTAAAAAATATCAACCTGATGCTGTGTTAGGTATGGGAGGATATGTATCGGGACCAGGTGGAGTTGCTGCTAAGTTATGTGGTGTGCCAGTCATTCTACATGAACAAAATGCAGTAGCGGGCTTAACTAATAAATGGCTAGCAAAAATTGCTACACGTGTTTTACAAGCGTTCCCTACTGCGTTTGCTGATGCAGAAGTTGTTGGTAATCCAGTTAGAGCAGATATGTTTCAATTACCCTCACCACAACAGCGTTTTTTACAACGTGAAGGCAAATTGCGTGTATTAGTGGTAGGGGGAAGCCAAGGTGCAAGAGTTCTCAATTTATTAATGCCTGAAGTTGCTAAGAAAGTAGGTGATCGCATTACAATTCGCCATCAAGTAGGGCAAGGTGGTAGTGAGAAAATTCGCGCTTTATATCCAAGCAATGCTGAAGTGACCGTAACAGATTTTATTGATGATATGGCAGAGGCTTATGCTTGGGCAGATGTAGTGATTTGTCGTTCTGGTGCTTTAACAGTTTGTGAAATTGCTGCAGCCGGTGTGCCAGCAATTTTTGTACCATTCCAACATAAAGATAGACAACAATATTTAAATGCACGCTATTTAGCTGATGAGGGTGCAGCAGAAATTATAGAGCAAGTCGATTTAACCGCTGATAAAGTTGTTGTTTTTTTACAGCAATGGGAGCGCCAAACGTTATTAGCTATGGCAGAAAAAGCACAAACAAAAGCAACTCCTCAAGCTGCACAACAAGTTGCGGCAACGATTATTTCAGTTACACAATAAGAGAACAACATGGACGATAAAATTAAACAAAGTTTTCAACATCAAGTACGTATGGTTGTGCCAGAAATGCGCCGAGTAAAACAAATTCATTTTGTTGGTATTGGTGGTGCAGGTATGGGTGGTATTGCAGAAGTGTTATTAAATGAAGGCTACCATATTACTGGATCAGATATTCAAGAAAATGCAGTGACATTACGCTTAGCTAGCTTAGGTGCAAAAATCTTTTTACAACATGCAGCAACCAATATCGCAGGAGCAAGTGTGGTCGTAGTTTCAAGTGCAATTAAACCTGATAATCCAGAAGTGGTGGCTGCACGTGAAGCGCGCATTCCTGTAATCCAACGCGCACAAATGCTGGCAGAAATTATGCGTTTTCGCCATGGTATTGCCGTTGCAGGAACACACGGAAAAACAACAACGACCGCGATGATTGCGATGATTTATGCGCAAGCGAAATTAGATCCGACGTTTGTTAATGGTGGGTTAGTGAAATCAGCTGGTACGAATGCTCATCTGGGATTAAGTCGTTATTTAATTGCTGAAGCAGATGAAAGTGATGCGTCATTTTTGCATTTACAACCAATGGTTTCAGTAGTCACTAATATTGAACCAGATCATATGGATACTTACCACGGTGATTTTGAAGAAATGAAACAAACTTATGTGAATTTCTTACATAATTTGCCGTTTTATGGTTTGGCTGTGTTATGTGCGGATGATCCTGTGTTACAGACCTTAACCGCAAAAGTGGGACGCCAAGTGATTACATACGGATTTAGTGAAACAGCTGATTATCGTATTGAAAATTATAGCCAGACAGGTTTCCAAGGACACTATACGGTAATTTGTCCGAGTGGTGAAAAAATAGAAGTTTTATTAAATGTGCCAGGTCGTCATAATGCGCTTAATGCTACGGCAGCGTTAGTTGTTGCTAAAGAAGAGGGTATTGATAATGAAGCGATTTTAGGGGCACTGGCTGATTTCCAAGGTGCTGGTCGTCGTTTTGATCAATTAGGTTCATTTATTCGTCCAAATGGAAAAGTAATGTTAATAGATGACTATGGTCATCATCCAACTGAAGTTAATGTTACTATTCAGGCAGCACGTCAAGGATGGGAAAATAAACGTATTGTGATGATTTTCCAACCGCACCGTTATAGCCGAACTCGAGATCTCTTTGATGATTTTGTGCAAGTGCTATCACAAGTTGATGTATTGATTATGTTAGACGTTTATCCAGCGGGAGAAGCACCAATTACAGGCGCTGATAGTCGTTCTTTATGCCGTTCAATTCGTAATTTAGGTAAAATTGACCCAATTTTTTTAGCTGATCCAGCACAGTTGCCAGAGATTATGGATCAAGTGTTGCAAGATGGTGATTTAATTTTGGCGCAAGGTGCGGGAAGTGTAAGTAAATTATCTCGTCATCTCGTAGAGTTATGGAGTAAATAATGGATATTCAACAATTAAAACAAGAAAAAATTGCCGTATTATTAGGTGGAAACTCTGCAGAACGAGAAGTGTCATTAGTTTCTGGTGCGGCGGTATTAGAGGCATTACGTTCAGAAGGGTTTGATGCACATCCTGTAGATCCACAAACTTTTCCAGTTGAAGAGTTAAAAAAACAAGGCTTCCAACGTGTGTTTAATATTTTACATGGCCGTGGTGGTGAAGATGGTTCACTACAAGGATTATTAGAACAATTAGGTATTCCTTATACCGGGTGCGGTGTGATGGCATCCGCATTAACCATGGATAAAATGCGTACCAAATTATTATGGAAAGCCGTAGGATTACCTGTCGCTGAAATGGAAGTTATCACTCGTGAAACGCGTGCTACTTTAGATGCGCAAGCGATTGTTAACAAATTGGGCTTGCCATTGATGGTAAAACCCTCTTTAGAGGGGTCAAGTGTTGGTTTAACTAAAGTAAAAAAAGTAGAAGATCTTGCTGCCGCAGTTGATTTAGCGCTTACTCATGATGATACGGTGTTAATTGAGGAGTGGTTAGCGGGACAAGAATTTTCTGTTCCTGTCCTTGATGGGGAAGTATTACCTTCTATTTTAATTAAACCAGCGGGTGAGTTTTATGATTATGAAGCAAAATATATTTCTGATAATACGCAATATTTTTGCCCATCTGGTTTAAGTGAGCAACGTGAAGCTGAATTACGCCAATTAGTAAAACAAGCTTATGATATTGTTGGATGTCGAGGTTGGAGTCGCATTGATGTGATGACCGATGCTAAAGACCAATTTAGATTGGTTGAAGTAAATACTAATCCTGGTATGACAAGCCATAGCTTATTTCCAATGGCAGCGAAAGTCGTGGGGTATAGTTTTTCTCAATTAGTGGTTAAAATTTTGGAGTTAAGTGCTGAATGAGAAATCGTTCAAAATTTGTGTCACAAACTCGCCATCATAGAGCCTCTGTCGCATATTACAGCAAACCAGAAAAAAGTGAGCCAGTTATCAGTTTAAAAACTTGGCTGAAATTAGTTTTGTTTGCTGTGGTAGCTGGAATTCTTTATTACGGCTATTCGCACCGTATGGATCTATTTGAGAAAATGGATCCTTCTCCGATTCATTCATTTAACTTAAAAGGTAAACCTTTGTTTACCACTAATGATGATGTTAGAGAAATGCTAAAGAAATATGCGGATAGTCATCAAGGGCTAAGAGGTTATTTTGGGCAGGATGTTGAATCTATTGAAAAAATGTTTGAATCTTTATCTTGGATTAAAACAATTTCTATTAGAAAAATTTGGCCTGCTCAGTTAAATATTAGCGTAACGGAATATATTCCGGCAGCAAAATGGAATGAGGTAAATTATCTAACCTCAGATGGAGTTATCTTTACCTTACCTAAAGGTAAAATTAATGATGATAATTTACCTCATTTATCTGGCCCTGATTTTCAAGGGGTAACTACGCTAAAAGCTTGGTATGAATTAAGTAAAATTTTAAAACCTAAAAATATGGGGTTAAAATTTGTTTCAATTGATGATAGGGGCTCGTGGAACGTAACCTTATCTAATGATATTATATTGAAGCTTGGACGAGGTGAGTGGAAAGATAAAATTGATCGCTTTTTAACGATTTATCCACAAATTGAAATTCCTGAAAATAAAAAAATTGCATATATTGATTTGCGATATAATACTGGAGCAGCGGTTAGTTTTGCTGACGCACCGCAAAATACAGAAAAACAACAAAATACATTAAGTGAATAATAATTATGGCTAAGATTGATGAACCACAAATAATTGTCGGCCTGGAAATAGGCACTTCAAAAGTTATCGCCGTTGTTGGGGAATTATTGCCTGATGGTGTGGTGAATGTGATTGGTGTTGGTAGCTGCCCATCAAAAGGAATTGATAAAGGTAGTATTACTGATTTAGAAGCCGTGGTGAATTCAATTCGACGAGCAATTGAAGCAGCAGAATCAGTAGCAGATCTAAAATTGATTGCGCGTGTTACTTTAGCGATTACTGGTGAGCATATTCAAAGTCTGAATGAAAGTGGTTTTGTTGCGTTATCAGGTGAGGTCACTCAAGCAGATATTGATGAAGCAATGCATATTGCAAGCTCAGTAAAAGTAGGTGATGGCTTAACAGTATTACATGTTATTCCACAAGAGTATTCAGTTGATCAACAAACAAATATTAAAAATCCACTAGGCTTACAGGGTGTACGTCTTACTGCCCAAGCTCATCTAATTGCTTGCCATCAAGATTGGTTGGTAAATTTACGGAAAGCAGTTGAGCGTAGTGGCTTAAAAGTGGATGAAATTGTATTTTCTGGTCTGGCGTCAAGTTATTCAGTATTAAGTGAAGAAGAAAAAGAACTTGGTGTATGCTTAATTGATATTGGAGCAGGCACAATGGATATTTTAGTCTTCACTGATGGTGCATTACGTTATAGTAAAGTGATTCCATATGCTGGAAATCGTGTGACTGATGATGTTGCGCAAGGTATTTTTACTTCCAGAACCAATGCAGAAAATATTAAAGTAAATTACGGCAGTGCGGTGTTGTTATCAACGCCAGAAAAACGCAATGCTTCTGAAAAAATTATTGAAGTACCAGGGATCGGTGGCCGTCCATCAAGAGTATTAACTAAAGAGTCTTTGTCTATTATTACTTCAGCGCGTTATAAAGAGCTATTAACCCTAGTGGATAAAGAGTTACACCAATTAAAAAGACACCTTAAGGAGAACAATGTGTCATCTGAGTTAATTGCAGGCATTGTTTTGACTGGTGGTGGTGCATTAATTGATGGTATGTTGGATTGTGCAACAGAAGTCTTTGGTCAACAAGTCCAGGTAAAAATTGGTACGCCATTGAATATCACAGGATTAACAGATTATGTTGATAAACCACAATATGCAACTGTGTTAGGTTTATTACAATATACTTATTATCAAGGTTCTGGAGTACAGCCACAAATCAAAGGAATAACCGGAGAAGTGTCAAAAACAAACAAAATCGGTAATTTATTTAAAAAATTTATTGATAAAGTGAAGTCTGAATTTTGATATTCTCTATTTTTGGCATACAATAAACAGAATGTCATAATGTTTTTTAATGGTTATATAAGAGAGAGCAAATATGTTATTTGAGCCTATTGATGAAATAGTCCAGGATGCAGTCATCAAAGTCATCGGTGTTGGTGGCGGTGGTGGTAACGCATTGAACCATATGGTACAGGATGAATTCAAAGGAGTTGAGTTTTTTTCAGTGAATACTGATGCCCAAGCGTTACGTAAAAGTTTAGCTCAACAAACTATCCAAATTGGTGCTGAAATTACTAAAGGACTTGGAGCTGGTGCAAAACCAGAAGTTGGCCGCCAAGCAGCCGAAGAAGATCGTGAAGCATTACGCAATATGTTGGAAGGTGCTGATATGGTATTTATCGCTGCAGGAATGGGCGGTGGTACAGGGACTGGTGCGGCGCCAATTATTGCTGAAGTGGCAAAAGAATTAGGTATTTTGACAGTTGCTGTAGTAACAAAACCTTTCAAATTTGAAGGAAAAAAACGGATGCAATTTGCTGAAGCGGGCATCCAAGAATTGGCTAAATACGTTGACTCTCTAATTACAATTCCAAATGATAAATTATTAAAAGTTTTAGGTAAGAATATCTCTTTCCTTGACGCATTAGCGGCTGCGAACGACGTATTACGTAATGCAGTACGTGGTATTTCAGATATCATTACTTCACCAGGGTTAATTAACGTTGACTTTGCTGACGTAAAAACTGTGATGTCTGAAATGGGATATGCAATGATGGGAACAGGAATTGCTTCTGGCGAAGTTGGTGATGGCCGTGCAGAGAAAGCTGCTCAAGAAGCGATTGCTAGCCCATTATTAGAAGATATTGATATTTCTGGCGCTAAAGGTGTATTGGTAAATATTACTACTAGCGGTTTTAATTTTGCGATGGGCGAATTTGAAGCGGTAGGTGAAACTATCCATGCATTTGCTGCAGAAGATGCGACTGTAGTGATTGGTACCAGTGTGAATCCAGAATTACCAGAAGATGAATTACGTGTGACAATTGTGGCGACTGGTATTGGTGGTCGCAATGTAAATGGTGAACCACGTATTGAGATCGTGGCAAATAATACACAAGCACAAGATGCAAAAGGTAATTTTGGCGGCTATAAATTACCACCATTAGGTGAAACAACTCGTGCTGAACAATTTAGAGCAACTGAAGGTTCAGTAGGAACTGCAAATAATGGTAATGCAGTGAAGAAAACTGCATTAGAAGAGGCAAAATTATTTGATTTGCCAACATTCTTGCGTGAGAACGCAAATTAATTTTGTAAAAATGAAAAGTTTCAATGAACTATAAATCATTGATAACTGGAGTAATTATGATTAAACAAAGAACGCTAAAACAAAGTGTAAAAGTAACAGGAATCGGACTTCACAGTGGTAAAAAAGTGACATTAACTTTACGCCCTGCACCTGTAAATACAGGCGTAATTTATTGTCGTACTGATTTGCCAGAAGTCGTTTCTTTTGCAGCTGATCCTCATTTGATCCGTGATACAACACTTTGTACTTGCATGATCAATGATGACGGCGTGCGTATTTCTACTGTTGAGCATCTTAATTCGGCATTAGCTGGTTTAGGTATTGATAACATTATCATTGAAGTGGATGCACCAGAAATTCCAATTATGGATGGAAGTGCAAGTCCTTTTGTTTACTTATTGTTAGATGCAGGCATTGAAGAGCAAGAGGCAGCGAAAAAATTTATTCGTATTAGAAAAGCAATTCGTGTTGAAGATGGTGATAAATGGGCAGAGTTTAAACCATATAATGGCTTTAAATTAGATTTTACGATTAATTTTAAACATCCTGCGATTAGCAATGATGTGGCATATTATCAATTAGATTTTTCAACCAAAGCCTTTATTCAACAAATTAGCCGTGCAAGAACATTCGGTTTTATGCGTGATATTGAATATTTACAATCTCATGGTCTTGCATTAGGTGGTAGTTTAGATAATGCTATCGTGTTAGATGACTATCGCATTTTGAATGAAGAAGGTTTACGTTTTAAAGACGAATTAGTTCGTCATAAATTGCTTGATGCGATTGGTGACCTTTATATGGCAGGCCATAACATTATTGGTGAATTTACTGCATATAAATCAGGACACGATTTAAATAATAAATTAATCCGTGCTGTATTAGCAGATCAAGAAGCTTGGGAACTTGTATCTTTCGATGAAAAAGAACAAGCAACACAAGGTTACTTGGCACCTAATCAAGTATTAATTTAATTATTTATAAACAAACTCTCTTATAACCTTAATGAGAAACGCACTAAACTAACAAGTTAAGTGCGTTTTTTATTTTCAATGCTATATTTTCTAAACAGATTAGATAGTAAATAGGAAGGAAATAAAATGGTGAAGCAAGGTATCAATATTCTTGGAATTGGTAAGGCGTTACCGACAAAAGTTGTGTTATCAACGGATATAGATAAGCGTAATCATCTTTCGTTAGGGGTAACAGAAAAAGTAACAGGATTAGCAAAAAGGTGCTTTTTAGCGGAAGAGTAGACAGCAGAGGCTTTACTGGATCAAGCGATTAGAGAAGTATTAGCAGAAGCTAATCTCCAAGTTGATGATATATGTATTATTAATGCTAGTGCGATTGATCAACAAGCTATTCCCTTTAACTCTGCTTCAACTCACCGTTTATTAAATCCTAGCAAACCTATAGCTGGGTTTTATATTAATATGACCTGTCTTAGTGTCCTTAGGGCTTTTGATATTGAATATGATGGGAAATACAATTAATGTTTAAGAATATATTAGCAAAACTTTTTGATATATTTAAGCAATATCATTCAAAAGAGATGATTGCTAATTTAGATACTAAAGTTATTAAATATAAACTGAATGAAGTTGAAATTATTACTACCGTAGTTGATGATATTAAGCCTAACTGTTATGTTGTTTCGATATATAATGCAACCGTTGCCTATGCAGAAGATGAGTTAAGTAAAATAACGATAAAATATCAGAAAATAATTTCAAAAATTCTTATTAAACTGTTTAGCTTTATTTTAAAAGTTATCAATATAGATAAAATACAAATGTTGAATAATTATATGTTATCAACAAATTTTTATCCTGAATCATTTAATAGTATTGATTTGCAAAAATTGAGAGAAATGGCAATCAATGACTATCCAGCTCATACACTGCTATTGCGTAGTGTGAATAATATCCAAAATCATCGTTTGTATTGTAATTTGTTAAAAGATAATTGGTTACCTATTACATTTAGGCAAGTTTACTTATTTAATGATTATTCTGAATGTGATAAACATATTAATTATCGAAGAGATAAAAAATTAAGGGATGATAAACGTTATGAATTTATAGAAGTAGATATAGAGAATTTTGCTTTATTTGAAAGAGCAGTAGCACTTTATAATCAACTTTATCTAGATAAATATTCTCAACATAATGTACAATTTACTCCATTATATTTACAAGAATTAGTAAAAAAAGAGATTCTACATTTAAGAATGCTTTATGATCATAAATATAATAAATATGTTGGTGTGGTCGGCTTGATTGGAGAAGATAATATAGTGACCGCTCCTATTGTTGGTTATGATTTTAGTTATTCTAAAAAAGAGGCGTTATATCGTAGGGTGATTGCTTATGCGATGGAATATGCTAGAGATAATAAGTTACAACTTAATTTAAGTTCTGGTGCTGGGCAATTTAAAGTAAGACGTGGAGCAACAGCAGAATTAGAATATGTTTTTGTTTATACAAAACATTTATCAATAGTAAAAAGAGTAATTTGGTATCTAGTGAGTATTATCACTAATTACTTTTATGCAGGATTATTGAAAAAACTAAAACTATAATTTAGCAATATTTTAAAGGTATAAAGGTTAGGGCAGTTTAACCACCCTAGCCTTATTGATTGATTATTTAACCCATTGAACAATATCTTGGAGTGCTTGACGAGTTTTAGCCGGTTGTTCTTCATCACGATAACCAAAGCCAACCATCACAGATACACCAAAGTGTTGTGGATCTAAAACACCTTCTTCAATTAAAATATTTTCAACTGCTTCACGATTAAATCCTTCGATTGGACAAGAATCAATTCCCATCATAGCTGCCGCAGTCATCATATTTGCCATAGCGATATATGTTTGTTTGCTTGCCCAGTCAAATAAACTGGTATCGCTGTCTGCGATAGTAAAGTCTTTGGTTTGCCACTCTTTGAATAAACTGCTCATTCTTTCAATAATTTCACGTGGTTTATGCTGAATATCGGTCATGATATGCTCTAAATAAGCTGAACCATAACGAACGTCATCTTGTTTACGCGCTAAGATAATGACAAAGTGACTTGCTCCCTCAAGGCTTCTTTTGGCACCCCATGCTACGGGAGCAAGTTTATCTTTAATAGTTTGTTTTTCAATGACGAGGAATTTCCAAGGCTCAAATCCAAAAGAACTTGGAGAAAGGCGAGCTACTTCTAAAAGTGTTTGGAAATCTTGTTCACTAATAATTTTGTTAGGATTAAATTTTTTACAAGCATAACGAAATTGGAAAGGTTTAAGTACATCTACATTATTCATTTTATTATCACCTTTTGTGTTTAACAAATTAGGCGGGCACTATATCACCATACAGCAATAATGGAAAGTACGCACAGAAGTGATATATAATATACTTAATTTTACTTAAATATCATTTTTATACTATTGGTTTTGCCATTAATGATGAATAAAAAATTTGGAGTACACACTATGCAATCAGAAGAAATAAATGTACATACTATGACCCCTAATTGTTCGGATCAACCTTGTCCGATTGAAATTGCATTAGACATTATTGGTGGAAAATGGAAAGGAGTAATTTTATATCGGCTATTAGGTGGGACTAAACGATTTAATGAATTACAAAAACTGTGTCGAAATATTACGCAACGTACTCTCACTTTACAGTTACGCAGTTTAGAAAATGATGGCTTAGTGAAACGGACAGTGTATGCAGAAGTACCGCCACGTGTAGAATATACCCTGACACCATTAGGTGCATCTATGGAGCCAATTATTCAAGCGTTATTTGATTGGGGTGTGGAATATAAGCAAAAGATTAATAATCAGAATGTAACGGAATAATTATAAGTAAGGGGAATTTTGTTTAAATTCCCTATTTTTTCTCAAGAAATGTAATTTCAATTCTCAAGCCATGTTCATATTGCAACGCTGGTTTTAATTGGATAGTCCCTTGATAATGTTGAACTAAAGTATTAGCAATCGCTAATCCTAAGCCAGTTCCCTGCTGTTGGGTACCTAGTATGCGATAAAAAGGTTTTAGCACTTTATCGTATTCTTCAGCAGGCATACCCAAGCCATTATCTTCAACACTAATTATAATTTTTTGATCAGTTTTTGTTACTGCGAGATCAACAAGACTACCAACTGGTGAATATAAAATCGCATTTTCAACGAGAATTTTTATAATCGTAAATAAATCAGTTTCACTAATTTTGAGCATATAGTCTTGTTCTGTAATTACCCCAATATCAATTTCTTTTTGTTCAGCGAGAGGCAATAACGTTTCGATCACCTGTTTAAATGTGTTTTTGATTGAGATTAATCCGATATCTGAAGGCGATTGTTGTGCTTGGCTACGAGCAAAAGAGAGTAATTGATCCAATAGATGGCGATTACGTTGAATGGCAGTGACGAGCTGTTCAATTTGTTGTTTAGTTTCTGTTGGAACGGTATGGGTGGTAAGACGTTCTGCTTGCAAAGAAAGTACTGTCATTGGAGAACGTAATTCATGGGCTGCATTGGCAATAAATTGCTGTTGTTCTTTCACTGATTTATCTACTTTTTTCAGTAGGTGATTGATAGCATTAATAAAACTATGCACTTCATAAGGGGTGTTAGCTAATGGAATGACACTGAGATCACTTTCATTACGCTGTTTGATTAATGTAGATAAACGGCGTAAAGGAATAAAAGTAAAGTTAATAACTAAAATCCCCAATAAGATCACTAAAGGAATAAAAATTAAAAATGGCAATATGGTTTCCCACGTGGATTCAATCGCTTTTTTAGTTCTAAATTCAGTTTCTTGCATCACTGCAATACGTAAGGTCTTAATTTGTCTTACATAAACACGGAATTCTTTTTTGTTAATTTTGATGGTATAGAAACCTTCATACATTTGATTTAAGAATGGAATAAAATACTTATCACGAGGTGGTGTTAATGAAGTTTGTACATAGATTTGGTTGTCATCATCATTTAATGGCATTTCTTCAGCTAATGCACTACGCAAAGAAACAAAACGGGCTGTTTGAATCAGCCAATCATCTTGTAATTGATAGGCAGCATAAAAAGCATTATATGCGGTAGTAATGCCTGTAATCCCCGCAGTTAATAAGGTAACAATGACCAGCGTAAAGGTTAGCTTCGCTTGAATTGACGAACGCCATTTACGTAAGAGATTGGTTATTTTGGAATAGTCCAACCGACACCTCGAATATTTTTAATTGCTTCTTTACCGAGTTTTTTTCTTAATGAATGAATTAAAAAATCAACAGCATTACTCTCTACCTCTTCACCCCACCCATAAATTTTATCTTCTAAGTCACTACGAGAATAAATAACACCTGGATGTTGTAATAAGACTTGTAGAATCGCGAACTCTTTGTTGGTTAATTGGTGAGTGTCATTTGTCGTTAATTGCTGCACTTGATAGGTTTTTAGATTAAGTTTTAATGTGCCGTAACAAAGTTCTGAAGTAAGATGTTCGCTTTGTTTACGTAGTGCTACACGGATACGAGCGAGTAATTCCGCCATATCAAATGGTTTGATAATATAATCATCCGCTCCACCATCTAATCCTTGCAATCGACTAGGGAGATCATCCCTTGCAGTGAGAATAATTATTGGAAAACGGTATTGCTGTTGGCGTAATTGAGCTAAGACAACTAATCCATCTTTTTTAGGTAAACCTAAATCCAACAATACGAGATCATAAGGTTGTGCCTTGACAGCAGCTAATGCTAATTCACCATTTTCTACCCAATCGACTGCATAACTGGCATCTTTTAAACTTTCTGATAAAGCGTTGGCAATCATCGGGTCATCTTCAACTAATAGAATTCGCATTGTATTATCCTCTAAACAATGAGTAGATTATTTAGTTATTCGCAGTAAATTGATACATCGAAATTTACTGCAAAGCAAAGATTATTTTCCACGAATATCAATTGCAGGATCACGTTTTGTTTTTGGTAAACGGCCATCTAAGCCGTAGTCATCTGGATCATCTTTGCAATTAAATAAATCAAATTGTGGTGAAACTTTTTCATTAGTAATTTGCATCCAATTCGCAATAGATTCCGTAAAGTTTAATCCTGATTTAAAGCTCTTACATTTAGTATGTTGTTGGCTATCGGATGAGGTCATAAATAGCGGAACATCATGGTGTAATGGGCTTCCTGCATTATTAAAGAACAGAATTTCTCCATCAATGGTTTTATGAGCTAAGCCATGATCAGCAAAATAGATCATTGTGAATGGTTGCTGTTCAGTTTGATATTGATGTTGTAAAGCTTGATAAACTTGAGCCAAAAGATCATCTGTTTTCTTAATTGAAGAAACATAACAGCTTAAATATTGATATTTTTTATTTTTCACTGGTGCAATATTTTTATAATCTTTAATTCGATCACACGCTTTAGGGTGAGAACCATAAAGATGTAAAACAATAAATTTGGCTTGATCGGTTTTTTGTTGTAAGACCTGTTTAAAAGGTGCTAATAATTCGAAATCGCTAGAATCATTACGAATAGAGTCATTATTAGCAATAAAATATCTTTCATCATTCAAATTAGCAATGGCGGTGATTGGCGTATCAAATTCACCTAAGAATCCTTGATTTGAAATCCAATAAGTTTTGACGCCAGAAGCTTTAATCAAATCGATTAAGGTGAGCGAATAATTCGGTGCCCAACGTTTAGTATCTGGTTTTGTCAGCATCAAACGTAGTGAGGCAATGGTATTGCTGCCAGCAGATTCCAACCCTTCTACTAATACACCATTTGTTTTTTCTATAAATGGGGTATTTTCAATCGGATAGCCATAAGCATGTAAGTAATCTCGTCTGACACTTTCTCCAATAATTAAGACGTAATTTTTATATTTACCTGAGAATTTTGCTGGTCCCCATTCGCTTTCTAACTGTAATTGATTGAGTTTGAACAATTCGTCCTTCACTTGCCCCGCAGCAGTAAAAAAAGTATGGAAAAAGGCAAATGGCGTTTGATTTACCAATGCAAAGAAAAGGATTAGACAGAGTAAAGTTTTATTGCGATAAAATTTAAGTTGGAAACGTTGTGTGAGATAACGAAAAAAGAGCAATAGCGGAATAATGGCAATCGCCATCGCATAATATTTAAGCGGAATTTGTTGTAAAAATTCAGCCCCTTCAGCGATATTGGTCGCTAATACAGAAGCAAGATATTGATAATTTGGTTCGCCAAACATTAAACCAACGGGAGCATAAAGGGTATAGGCTAAAGCAATAGGAATAACAATGATATAAAAAGCAATCCGTGAAGCATTAAAAATTAAGATCAATGCTGCGAGTAATAAAACATCTTGTAATTCTACTTGCTTACCGCTGCCCATCAGCATAAAGAGTGAAGCAAAATAGAGAGCAACCAGGGCAATAATAATGATAAAGAACTGTCTTAACGTAATACGTTGCAATAAAGAGGAAAAGACTTTCATTATGGTGTGCCAACTCAAACAATCAATAGACAAAAAATTAGGGGAGAACTTCTCCCCTAGATACAGATAAATTAATTAGGCGTTATCTTTCGCCATTTCAAACTCAATTAACATCATTAAGATATGAATCACCTTAATGTGAATTTCTTGAATGCGATCAGCATAGCCAAAATGAGGAACACGAATTTCAACATCAGCTAAGCCTGCCATTTTACCGCCATCTTTACCAGTTAAAGCAATAACCTTCATACCTTTGGCTTTGGCTGCTTCAATAGCATTTAATACATTTTTAGAGTTACCAGAAGTGGATAAACCAAATAACACATCGCCTTGCTGTCCCACCGCTTCTACATAACGTGAAAAGACATAATCATAACCAAAGTCATTACTTACACAGCTTAAATGGCTAACATCAGAAATTGCAATGGCAGGATAACCTGGGCGATTTTCACGATAACGTCCCGTCAATTCTTCAGCAAAGTGCATAGCATCACAGTGTGAACCACCATTACCACAGCTTAACACTTTCCCGCCTTGCTTAAAGCTATTGGCAATTAATAATGCGGCATCTTGGATGAGTTGAATATTTCTATCATCAGATAAAAATTTATCTAATACATCAGCAGCTTGAGTAAGTTCTGCTTTAATTTGTGCTAAATACATAAGCAACTCCAAATATCTTTTGCTTAAAATTATTTACGAGAGAGAGGTGGAACAAAGGTAATACCCATATCCCAAGGTTGTTCGATCCAAGTATTTTGGGGAATATCAACAATATAATTATCAACTAATGGTGCACCAGTTGGTTTAGCAAACACAGTAACAAATTTTGCTTTTGGATACATTTCACGAATTGCACGTGCAGTATTACCAGTATCAACTAAATCATCTACTACAATAAAACCTTCGCCATCACCTTCTGCACGGTGTAATACTTTTAATGTGCCTTGTTGATCATGATCATAGCTTGCAATACATACAGTTTCGACTAAACGAATACCTAATTCACGTGCAATAACAGCAGCAGGGAATAAACCGCCACGACTTACAGCAATAATACCTTTCCATTGAGATGCCGGAAGCAAACGTTCAGAAAGTTTGCGTGCGTGCATATGAAACATATCCCAAGTAACAACGTATTTTTCGCTCATAATAACTATACCTTATGTTTTTGATTTGAAGTGATAAATAAAATTGCATAAGGATAACCTGAAATTGTTTTTCGTGCTATCATTTAACGCAATTTCTTTTTATTTTGGATAAAAATTACGATATTCGAGGGAGTTTTATGTCGTCAATTACTGAATTATCACCAAAACTTATCTGGAAATGGTTTGCAACCATCTGTTCAATTCCACATCCATCTCACCATGAACAAGCACTCGCAGATTTCATCATAAATTGGGCAAAACAAAAACAACTCTGGGTAGAACAAGATCAATCTGGCAATATCTTAATTCGTAAACCTGCAACACCAGGTATGGAAAATCGTCAGCCAGTCGCATTACAAGCACATTTAGATATGGTGCCACAGGCGAATAAAAATACACCGCATAATTTCCTTACTGATCCAATTATTCCTTATGTTGATGGTGATTGGGTAAAAGCAAAAGGAACAACGCTAGGGGCTGATAATGGGATTGGAATGGCATCTTGTTTAGCGGTATTAGAGAGTGAAGATCTTGCCCATCCAGCACTAGAAGTATTACTTACAGCAACAGAAGAAACCGGGATGGTAGGCGCATTAGGGTTGCAACCAAATTGGTTACAAAGTAGCGTGATGATTAATACCGATACTGAAGATGAGGGTGAAATTTATATTGGTTGTGCAGGTGGTGAGGATGTTGATATTCGTTATCCTGTGCAATGGCAATCTGTTGGCGAAACTGAACAAGCCTTACATTTAGCATTAACTGGCTTAAAAGGCGGTCATTCAGGCGCAGAAATTCATCTTAATCGTGGTAATGCAATTAAATTATTAGCAAGACTATTAGAACAGCTTGCCGCACAACAGGTAGATTTCCGCTTAGCTGACATCTCAGGTGGTTCAGTTCGTAATGCAATTCCACGAGAAGCCTTTGCGACAATTATTGTGCCAACGAGTGCGGTAGCATTGTGTAAACAAACCTTACAACAATTAGTAGCTGGATTGCAGTCTGCTTTATCACAAGCAGAAACCAAATTGCAATTTGATATTTCTGATGCTAAAGCGACACAAGGGCTTTCAAACACACAAACACTTGCCTTACTAGATTTAATTAACAGCTTACCAAACGGTGTGGTTCGTTATAGCGATGCGTTACCAGATGTGGTAGAAAGTTCGATTAGTTTAGGTGTATTAGAAACGAGAGAACAAGAAGTTAAATTTACCTTATTAGCACGTTCATTAAATGAACATGGACAAGATAGCGTGGTTAGTTTAGTTCGTTCTGTTTGTCGTTTAGCTGGAGCAGAAGTGAAATTTTCTGGACGTTATCCAGGCTGGGAACCGCAAGCAGAATCAGCAATCGTACGCCAAACTAAAGCGCTTTATGATCAAATTCTTGGTAAGGAGAGTGTGATTAAAGTGATTCACGCTGGTTTAGAGTGCGGTTTGATTAATAAGGTCTATCCACAAATAGAAATGGTGTCGATTGGACCAACGATTTTAGGGGCACACTCGCCAGATGAGCGTTGCCATATTCCAGCAGTATCAACTTATTGGCAGTTATTGACTCAACTGTTAGCAACGATACCAGAAAAGAAATAAGGATCGTCAATGGAACAACTTAATCAAAATCAACAAACTGAAATGGGAGAAGATGTTACCCATTTCGGTTTTAAAACAGTGGCAAAATCAGAAAAGCAAAAACTTGTTGCTAATGTTTTTCATTCTGTGGCAGATAAATATGATTTGATGAACGATCTTTTATCATTTGGTATTCATCGTGTTTGGAAGCGTTTTACCATTGATTGTAGTGGGGTAAGAAAAGGGCAAAAAGTGCTGGATCTGGCTGGTGGAACAGGCGATTTTACAGCAAAATTTTCTCGATTAGTCGGGGAAACCGGTCAAGTCATTTTGGCCGATATTAACGATTCTATGTTACAAGTTGGCCGGGAAAAATTACGTAATTTAGGCGTAGTGGGGAATGTAGAGTATGTGCAAGCAAATGCAGAAATGTTGCCGTTTGCAGATAATACATTCGATTGCATTGTAATTAGTTTTGGGTTGCGTAATGTAACGGATAAAGATAAGGCCTTACGCTCGATGTATCGTGTGTTAAAACCGGGTGGTCGTTTATTAGTATTAGAATTTTCTAAACCAATTTTAGAGCCATTGAGTAAGGTGTATAACTTTTATTCATTCAATATTTTGCCAAAAGTGGGCGAAGTCGTAGTGAATGATGCAGACAGTTATCGTTATTTGGCAGAGTCTATTCGGATGCACCCTGAACAATCTGTATTAGAACAGATGATGATTGATGCTGGATTTGAACAAACACAATATTACAATTTAACCGCAGGGATTGTAGCGTTACATCGTGGTTATAAGTTTTAAAGGCAGCCTATGACACTCTCATCAATTAAACAACAACTTATGTTGCCACAATTTGCGAATGGCTTATTTGAGCAAGGGTTAAATTATTTAATGCAACGTAGTGAGGGAATCGAACCTCATCTACGTAAATTGAATGGAAAAGTGCTGTCGATTTCTTTTAAACAAGGTGGTCATGCGTATCTGATTTTTTCTCATCAACGTATTGATGTGTTAGCCAATTATGAAGGTGATGCAGATTGTGTTGTAACAGCGGATGCGAATGTATTGTGGCAACGACCGCAAAAAAGCCAATTAGCTGATTTTATCAATCGTCAACAAATTGTTTTTCAAGGGGATTTACAAGTGTTACAAGAAACAGTAGCACTATTTGAACAATTAGAAAAAGATCCCGCGGAATTGTTGTCACCTTACCTAGGTGATGTGGCTGCACATATGTTGACCCGAGGTGTACAACAATTACAACAACAGCTGACAAAACAGTTACAAACTAGTGAACGTCATTGGGGAGAACGTTTAACAGAAGAGTGGCAACTTATTGCACCAACACTCGCCTTAGTTCATTTTTATGATCAAGTCGCCAGTTTAGAACAGGATCTACAACGTCTTGAAGCTAAAATTAATCGCTTGACAGGAACAGTATGAAATTAAAACAGTATTTTCGTTTCTATCAAATTATTCGGGTCATGTTGCAATATGGATTAGATGAAGCATTACCTGAAATTTCATTAACCCGTCCAATCCGTTGTGTAAGTAAACTATTTTTTTGGATCAAAAATGAACATACTGATAAATCTTTAGGTTTACGGTTACGGTTAGCGTTCCAGACCTTAGGACCAGTATGGATTAAATTTGGTCAGATGCTTTCGACGCGTCGGGATCTGTTTCCACCAGAAATTGCGGATGAATTGGCTTTATTACAAGATAAAGTAGAACCTTTTTCAGGTGATTTAGCTAGAGCAGAAATTGAAAAGGCATTAGGCGGTAAAATTGAACAGTGGTTTGATGACTTTGATGAGAAGGCATTAGCTTCCGCTTCAATTGCACAAGTGCATACAGGGCGATTTAATGCGAAACAAGCTTTGGCAGGAAAAGAGGTGGTATTTAAGGTTATTCGCCCAGATATTCAGCCCGTGATTGCCTTAGATATTGGATTAATGTATCGGATTGCAAAATGGATTCCTCGTTTAACCAAAGAAGGATATCGATTACGTCCAGTAGAGGTCGTGCAAGAGTATGAGAAAACCTTGTTGGCGGAATTAGATTTACGCCAAGAGATGTTAAATGCAATTCAATTACGACAAAACTTTTTAGATAGTCCAATGCTTTATGTACCAGAGATGTATCCTGATTTTTGTCATAAAAATATGATTGTAATGGAACGGATCTATGGTATTCCTATTTCTGATATTGCTGCATTAGAAGCCAATGGAACAGATATGAAACTATTAGCGGAGCGTGGAGTACAAGTCTTTTTTACCCAAGTTTTTCGTGATAGTTTTTTCCATGCAGATATGCATCCAGGCAACATTTTTGTGAGTTATGATCATCCTGAATCACCACAGTATATTGGTATTGATTGTGGTATTGTCGGCACATTAAATAGTGAAGATAAACGTTATTTAGCCGAAAACTTTCTGGCCTTTTTTAATCGAGATTATCGCCGTGTTGCACAATTACATATTGATTCAGGTTGGGTGCCAGAAGATACGAATTTAGATGAGTTTGAACAGGCTTTCCGAATTGTTTGTGAGCCCATTTTTTCTAAACCATTAGCCGAAATTTCTTTTGGTCATGTGTTATTGAATTTATTTAATACTGCACGTCGTTTCCAGATGCAAGTACAACCGCAATTAGTGTTATTGCAAAAAACTTTATTGTATATCGAAGGCTTGGGACGCCAACTTTATCCGCAATTAGATTTATGGCAAACAGCAAAACCGTTCTTGCAAAACTGGATGAATGAGCAAATTAGTGTGAAGAAAATGTATCGTGATTTTCAATCACATATTCCTTATTTACGAGAACATTTTGCTTCTTTCCCACAAACATTGCATCAGGCATTGCTGGAGCAGAAAGAGATTAAACGTGAACTGGTGTTGATTCGCCAAGAATTTAAGTTACAGCAACGAAAAAATACCCAACGTGTGTATGGCGTTATTGTGGCGAGTTTGCTATTCTTTGGCGGTTTGTTTGGCTATCCATTTTTGCCAAGTTGGTTAAGTCTGAGTTTATTAGTGATTGCAACTGGCTTATTGGTAAGAACGGTTTTACAGAAATAATGCAATGATTATGGCTAGTCTCTAGGTAAGAGTAGCGGTATAATTTGACGAAATTTTTTTACTTATCGAGGTATTATTATGGGTGGAATTAGTATTTGGCAACTGTTGATTATCGTATTAATTGTTGTATTACTTTTCGGAACAAAGAAATTAAAAACATTAGGTTCAGATCTTGGTGAATCAGTCAAAGGCTTTAAAAAAGCAATGAGTGATGATAATGAAAAAGATGCTGAATTTAAGAAATCTATTGAATCACAAACCAGCTCGACTAGCGAAACAGCAAAAAGCAAAGATAAAGAGCAGGCATAACTGTGTTTGATATAGGTTTTTCAGAACTTGTTCTGATTTTTGTCATCGGTTTAGTTGTATTGGGGCCACAGCGTTTGCCTGTGGCTATTCGTACCGTAGTCAGTTGGATTCGTACACTCCGCAATCTAGCGAATAATGTACAATCAGAGCTGGCACAAGAATTAAAACTACAAGAGCTGCAAGAAAGCATCAAAAAAGCTGAACATCTTAATCTATCATCTCTTTCCCCTGAGTTAAGCAAAACGGTCGAAGAGTTAAAAGCGTCAGCAGCGAAAATGCAACAGCAGTTGGATCAACAAACACAAGCAGCAAATCAAACGGTTGAACAGTTAAAATCATCTGTTGAATCAGGGTCTTCAGCTTCTCAAACAGCTAATGAACAATCAGCAACGGAAGTATTGCCTGATGAGCAAGCGGAATTAGCTGAAATTGATGAAGAAAAGTTGATTTTAGAACAGCATAGTGATGATTTAGCTACTTATGATCCAATGACCAGTGCTGAGCAAGCAAATATTACCAACAAAGAGAAAAAAGATTCATAATTGTCGTTCAATGAGGGAAGGCTATGCCGAGTGTTGATGAATCTCAACCGCTAATTACCCATTTAGTTGAGTTACGCAATCGCATTTTAAAAAGTTTTATTTGTGTATTGATTGTGTTTATTGCATTAGTTTATTTTGCTAATGATATTTACCACATTGTTTCTGAGCCTTTAATTAAGGAATTACCAAATAACTCAACAATGATTGCAACTAATATTGTTGCACCATTTTTTACACCAATTAAATTAACCGCAATTACAGCAATCTTTTTGTCTGTGCCTTATATCTTGTATCAAGTGTGGGCATTTATCGCCCCGGCATTATATAAGCACGAAAAACGTTTAATTTATCCATTATTAGTATCTAGTACCTTATTGTTTTATATTGGTGTTGCCTTTGCTTACTATGTTGTATTCCCTTTGGTGTTTTCATTTTTAACCAAAACTGCACCAGAAAGTGTTGCGATTGCAACGGATATTAGCAGCTATTTAGATTTTGTATTAACCCTATTTTTAGCTTTTGGGATCTGTTTTGAAGTACCCGTAGCGATTATTTTATTATGCTGGAGTGGTGTCGTTAGCGTAGCTAGCTTAAAAGAAAAACGCCCTTATATCTTAGTTGGTGCGTTTGTCATCGGGATGTTATTAACACCACCAGATGTCTTTTCTCAAACATTACTTGCAGTACCTATGTACCTCTTATTTGAGGTCGGCGTATTCTTTGCTCGATTCTATCAACCGAAAGAAGAAGAGTAGTCAATTATTTTGATTCATTTTTGGATAACCGCCAACTTGTTTGGCGGTTATGCCATTATCAGTAAAGAATAATTTTGTAGAACAATTATTAAATAAGGAAGGTTGTGATGACTCAACAAATTTTTTCAGCATTCCCTGTACGTCGTATGCGTAGAATGCGTAAACAGGATTTTAGTCGTCGTTTAATGGCAGAAAATAAATTAAGTGTAGATGATTTAATCTATCCAGTATTTGTGATCGAAGGTGAAAATCATCGTGAGGCAGTACCATCAATGCCGGGAGTGGAACGTTTAACTATCGATCAATTACTGATTGAAGCAGGTGAATTAGTAAAATATGGCGTTCCAATGATTGCTTTATTCCCAGTAGTACCGCAAGAGAAGAAGTCACTAATGGCAGAAGAAGCTTATAATCCACAAGGCTTAGCACAGCGTGCAGTACGTGCCTTAAAGCAAGCTTATCCTGATTTAGGAGTAATGACTGATGTGGCATTAGATCCATTCACTACCCATGGTCAAGATGGCATTATTGATGAAACAGGTTATGTATTAAATGATATTACAACCGAAGTATTGGTGAAACAGGCTGTTTCTCATGCGGAGGCTGGTGCTGATGTTGTTGCACCAAGTGATATGATGGATGGTCGTATTGGTGCTATTCGTGCAGCACTTGAAGAAAAAGGTTTTATTAATACGTTGATTATGGCGTATTCTGCAAAATATGCGTCTTGCTTCTATGGTCCATTCCGTGATGCAGTGGGCTCATCATCTAACTTAAAAGGTGGCAACAAATTTACTTATCAACTTGATCCAGCCAATAGTGATGAAGGTTTGCAAGAAGTTGGTTTAGATTTGCAAGAAGGTGCAGATATGGTGATGGTAAAACCAGGGATGCCATATTTAGATATGGTATGGCGAGTTAAACAACACTTTGGTGTACCGACATTTTCTTATCAAGTATCAGGTGAGTATGCAATGCAAATGGCTGCTATTCAGAACGGTTGGTTAAAAGAAAAAGAAAGTATTATGGAAAGCTTATTGTGTTTTAAACGTGCTGGAGCCGATGGTATCTTAACCTATTTTGCGAAACGCGTTGCACAATGGTTAGCTGAAGAACAGAAATAATATGACGAACGAATTCAGCATTGAACAACAGCGAGCAACTTTACAGCAACAGTTTCCACAATATCAACTGGTATCTGGGTGGGGCAATCCACAAGCAGAAATTATGTTTATCGGTGATGCGCCGGGTAAAGATGAGTGGGAGCGAGGACCTTTTGCTAGTACAAGCGGTAAGTTTTTTGATCAGATGCTGAATTCAATCGGTTTAGTTAGAGAGAATATTTATTTAACGAATGTAGTTAAATTTCGCCCAGAAAAGCGAGATCCTAATCAACGGGAAATAGCCGCTTTTGCAGATTGGTTACAGGCAGAGATAAGGTTAGTACAGCCAAAAATTATTGTGCCTTTTGGACGCATTGCTTTATCGGTATTCTTGCCTGATCTAAAACTTAGTGAAGTACATGGGCAATTATTATCTCTAACTAAACAAGAGCAATCTTTTTTATTATTGCCAGTGTATCACCCAGCAGCGGCAATGCATAATGGAAAAATTCGCCCAATGTTGAAACAAGATTTTCTTACATTGGGCGAAGTATGGAATGAGTTAGATTAATAACTTGAGTTAATTAATACTTCTTCACCATAGCCACCGAGTGTTGGCATTGGTAAATAAGTAGAATTTGGGGCACGCATAATACGAATACCACGAATTCCTGCTTCTTTTGCTGCTAACACATCATCATCACTATCACCATAATGAATACTGATTTTATGAGCTAAGATAGCTGGTGTTTTGTTGTATTTTGTTTTGCGTGGACGATCACCCATAAAATCAACTGGGTGCATATTTTTAACGCCAAGTGCTTTTTCTAGAATTGGTGTTACGCCATCAACTTTACCTGCTGTTCTACCAGTAATAAAGTAAACACTGTCACCACGTTCTTGGTGCATCTTAATCAACTCTTTAGCCGCTTCTTTTGGAATAGAATATTTATCGCAACCTGCATTAACTTCATCCCAAAATTCTTGTTTTTTCAAATATTCAAAGCCATTTGGTGAATATTTTTGTTGGCCATAATAGAAGCAAGGGCTAGAAAATAACACGGTATCATCGATATCAAAGCTAACATTAATCGGCCCTTTTCCTTCCAAGCTTTTTTTGATTTGTTCGATTGATACCCAATGAATTGGTGCTTGTTGCAACATTTCACGTGCATTTGTACCTGGTTCTGTATAAGGTTCGACTTTTGCCGCAGAAACGGTTACTGCTGTTGAAGCAAGTAATACAGCAAGTGAAAGTTTCTTCCATGTTATAGACATCATTACAACTCCTTAATGATTATTGTTGTTTGTTTAATAAGAAAATACCTGTGCTTGCGAACTGAAGATATGCCTCTTTAGTTTGTGCATTAAAATGTTCAGGTGCAAGATTAACAAGTAACTCATCGTTACCCCAAGTAATAATAATTTCCCAATGGTTACCCATATAAACGGCTGATTTAATTTGACAGCGAGTTTCAGGCGAACCTTGTTCGGTTAGCATTATTGCTTCAGGACGAATACCTACCAGACATTCTCCATCTGGTACATTAAAGTCAGCAGCTTGTTCAAGGGATAATGTATATCCATTGATTGTCACTTGGTTGCCTTGTAGGCTACCATTTAAGATACTGGCTTCTCCCATGAATTTAGCAAGGAAAAGAGAATTTGGACGTTGGTAAAGCACTTTTGCAGGTGCTTTTTGCATAATTTTTCCTTTATTCATAACGATAACTTCATCAGAAACCGCAAAAGCTTCACTTTGGTCATGGGTAACGTAAAGTGAAGTAATACTAAATTTTTGCTGCAATTCACGAATCTTTTCACGCATACTACGACGCAAGTTTGCATCTAAGTTACTTAAAGGTTCATCAAATAACAATACTTTAGGTTTTAAGACTAAAGCCCGAGCTAAAGCAACACGTTGTTGTTGCCCACCCGAAATTTGATCAACATAACGATCACCAAAGCCTGCCAAGTCAACTAATTCTAGTGCTTCTTCAACGCGTTGTTTACGCTCTTCGGGAGCAACGCCTAACATTTTTAAGCCATAACCAACATTATCGGCAATCGACATATGTGGGAAGAGGGCATAGGATTGGAAAACAATACAAATATCACGGCTTTGAATAGATGATTTTGTCACATCTTCACCATCAATAAAGATCTGGCCTGTTGTTGGACGTTCTAGACCAGAAACAAGACGGAGAATAGTAGTTTTACCGCAACCAGAAGGCCCTAATAATGTTGTCATGGTACCTCGTTTGATAGTTAAACTGAGATCATCGATCACAACAGATTTACCAAAACGTTTAGTGACATTTTTTAATACAAGAAAGTTATTATCGTTATTCATAAAACAACCTCAATTTAAATCATCTGTTTAGCTTTTGAACGAGAGATACGGGTATCGCCCACTAACCAGTCAAAGAAAAGAATAATCGCCATCATCACCACAATCAGTAATGAACCATAAGCAATAGCAATACCATATTCACCATCTTCAACACGATTTAGGATATACGCTGTTGCCACACGGGTATCGGCGGTAACCAAGAATACGATTGCACTTACTGTTGTCATTGCACGAACGAAACTAGTAATTAATGCTGACAATAAAGCGGGTTTTAATAAAGGTAAGGTGACATATAGTAATGTCTTCCAAGAACTACCTTTTAAAGAAAGTGATGCTTCATCTAAAGATTTGTCTAATTGCCCTAAACCGGCGATTGCTGCACGCATACCGATAGGGAGATCACGCATTACCATAGAGATAATGATAATAATGCCCGTACCTGTAATGTAGAACGGTGCATCATTGAATGCGAGAATATAGGAAACCCCAGCAACAGTACCTGGAACAGCAAAGCAGAGCATTGTTAAGAACTCTAGTGTTTTTTTACCAGCAAAATCTTTTCGTACAACGATATATGCAATTAATAAACCAAAGAGTGCTGTAACAGGAGCAGCAATACCGGCATAAATAATGGTATTGATTAATGATGGCCAAGCACCATCGCTGAAACCTTGTCCGAATAGAGAGGCGTAATTCTCTAAGGTTAAGGTGTAATCAACACCCCAGTTCACAGTGAAGCTACCGTAGAAAATACTACCGTAAAGCGTTGCGTTAAAGATAACCCAAATTGCTAATAGGGCAATAATGGCATTTTTTAGACCAGCAGGTAAATCTTGAACATCACCACGATAAGATTTACCTGATACGGTGACGTAAGAACGGTTACCAATCCAAATATATTGGATAATAAAAATACCTAAAGAGAAAAGTAAAAGAATCGTACCCAAGGTACTTGCTGAAGCATAATTTAATTGTGAACCAGCAATATAGAAATAGATTTGGGTAGCAATCACGTCAAAGCTTCCGCCAAGTACTAATGGATTACTAAAGTCAGCCAAAGATTGAATAAATACTAATAAGAACGCATTTGCTAAAGCTGGTTTTAGTAATGGGAAAATTACTTGAAAGAAGGTTTGATAGCGGTTGGCTCTTAATGTATAAGATGCTTCTTCAATAGAGGGATGAACGGATTTTAATGATCCTTCCAAAATCATAAAAGCTAATGGGGTAAACGCAAGAATTTGTGCGATAGCAATCCCATTAAAACCATAAAGCCAGTTGGTATTAGTAAAACCAAAATGTTCTACTAAAAATTCAGTTAAATAGCCAGAACGACCAAGCATTAAGGTTACCCCTAAACCGACGACAAACGGTGGTGTAACAATAGGAAGAATAGAGAAAATCTTACCAATAAAGGCGGTACGTCTAGCAATTCTTGTGGTGTAAAGTGCAAAGGCTAAACCGAATACAGTAGAGATAAAACCAACAAAAGCAGACAACCACACTGAGTTTGCAATAACTCGAATAATATAAGATTGTCCAACAATATCAATGATTTGTGCTGGCTTAAATTGATCGCCATCATAGAACATAGATACAAAGATAGCGAGTGTTGGATAAACAATAAAGAAGAAAATAAGCAAAATAATGCTGAGTAAAGAAGCAATGATAAATTTATCACTTTGCATAATTTTTAATGCAGCAAGGGCATTGGTGGCTAAAGCAGTCAAGGTAATTACCATGACAATAATAGAGTAGCCTAAACTAAGATGATAAATATTGGCTGAAAAGAACGTAAATAAGCCAATTAAGCAAATAACAGCTAATTCTGTTTTAGCTTCTATTTCAGTTGATAAGCCTAAACGTGGCAAAAGCCAAAAAATAATCAAAGAGCCAAACCAAAACCAGCTAAGGTTAAATGAGTGCCAACCCATTGCAGCAAGAAATTCATCTGCTGTTGATTCTAAAAGACCATAATCTAACGCAAAGGTTGGCAATACAATAAAAGCAATTAGGCTAAGTAAAATCCAGGTTGTGGTGGTATTTATTGAAAATTTTGTTGAGTTCATACAACCTCTCAAAATAGAAATAGGGAATATAGAGATTCCCTATTAAGTTAGGAAAATAAGTAAATGGGTAAAAATAGCTATGATAAGAAAAATTCATAGCTATTTTATTGATTTACCTTTTATTTATTCAATTTAACGTCATTGACCCATTTATCAATTAGACGTTTTCTTTCATCACTAGAACCATATTTTTCAAAATCATAATTGATTAGATTAAGTTTGGTTGGATCGAAAGCATTTGGTGATTGTTCAGCAGTAGTATTGGTTAAGGTTTGTAAAGATTGACCTTTCTTCCATGCCAACTCTTGACCTTCTTTAGATAATACCCAGTCAACAAAGAGTTTTGCATTATCTAAGTTTCTTGCACCTTTCAAGATACTTACACCACCAAGTTCATAACCAGTACCTTCGCAAGGCACGATAAGCGCTAATGGTGCACCTTTTTCTTTTTCTAAGGCATAATCGTGTAAGAATCCGATACCAATAGTTGCTTCTCCACGTGCAGCATTACGAGATGGTGTAATACCTGATTTAGTATATTGAGAAATGTTTTTATCTAAAGATTTGAAATAATCAAAGGCTTTTGGTTCGCCCAATAATTGAACGAAAGTTGCGATAGCAGTATAAGCGGTACCAGAACTTTGTGGGTCAGCGATTTGAATTTCTCCTTTAAGACGAGGATCTAATAAATCGCTCCAACATTTAGGTACTTCTTTAATACCAAGTTTTGCTAAGCGTTCAGTATTTACGCCAAAACCTAAAATACCCATATAGATAGCAGATGATAAATTACCTTTAATTTTGCCTGGGTCACGGAATTTTTCTACGATTTGAGAAAGATTTGGTGATTGATAAGGTTGTAATAACCCTAATTCGCCAGCTTGAGATTGAGGATCAAATGTACCACCATACCAAACATCAGCTTGTGGGTTATTTTTTTCTGCTTCTACTTTTGCAAAAGTACTACCAGAACCGTTACGAATGAAAGAGGTTTTTACATCATATTTTTTAGAAAACGCTTGAGTTTCTGTTTCACATAATTCATTAGTCGCACTACAGTAAACAACAAGACGACCAGCTGCTTGAGCGGTTGAAGCTAATAACACAGCACTCACTGCAACTGCAGAAAGTTTTAATGAAGTAGATAAACGCATAATCATTACTCCTTAATGTAGGTAAAAATACCGATGGATTATAAAAAAACTCTCTGCAAATAAATGTGAATAGATTCACAAAAATAAAAAATAAATGGATGAAATGAATAGATTAGCTAAAAAAATAACCAAAAAAACGTTATATTTTTTCTTTTCCGAAGGTAATTTAGAGTGTAACGAAAATCCATATATAAAAACAATTATAACGATAAAGAAAGATGATTAATGTTAAATTAGTTTCTTATTATATAATAACGCACGTTATTAATTTGCTTATTATATAGGAGAGAATTATGGCAAAGTTTCGTTATTTTACTCAACCGTTCTCAATTAAAAATCTTACATTACGCAATCGTATTGTTATGCCACCAATGTGCCAATATAGTGCAGTAGATGGCGTACCTAGTGATTGGCATTTAGTACATTATGCATCACGAGCGGTTGGTGGTGTAGGATTAATTATTGTTGAGATGACAAATGTTGCGCCAAATGGACGTATTACACCTAATTGTTTAGGCTTGTGGAATGTCAACAACGCGATGCCTTTAAACGTATTGTGGATGTAGTACATTCATATGGTGCAAAAATCGGAATTCAAATAGGTCATGCTGGACGTAAAGCACAAGATTGTGATGATGTAGTTGCACCATCTGCAATTCATTATGGTGATTTAGATTATCCTGGACAAAATTTAAAAACACCAAGAGAACTTACAAAAGAAGAAATTCAACAAGTTATTCAGGCTTTCCAAGATTCTGTAAAAAGAGCAGTGGAAGCTGGTTTTGATTTAATTGAATTACATGGTGCACATGGCTATTTAATTCATCAGTTTTATTCACCAAAATCAAATCAACGCCAAGATGAATACGGAAAAGACAGAATGTTATTTGGTGAACAAGTGATTAAAGCAGCAAAAGCGGTTATGCCGGCAGAAATGCCATTAGTCATTCGTATTTCAGCACAAGAATATTCTGCGAATGGCTTTGATAGTGATTATGGAGTTGAAGTGGCTAAACGATTCGCTGCTGCTGGTGTGGATATGATTCATGTAAGTGGTGGCGGTAATGGTGCATTGGTTGAAGGAAAACACCCACCATTTGCAGCAGGATATCAAGTCTATTTAGCGCGTAAAGTGAAAGATGCTACTGGCTTACCAGTTATCGCAGTGGGGATGTTAGATAATCCAGGATTAGCTGATTTTGTGATTGGTAATGGTGATGCGGATCTTGTTGCCGTAGGACGTGGTTTATTGCGTGATCCTTATTGGGTGTTAAATGCACAATATGAGCAAAATGCAAGTGATAGTACACCAATTAATGATATTCCTCGTCAATATCAACGTGGTTTTGCATAGTTATGAATCTAGGTCGGATACATTTGTATCCGACATTTTTTCACCAAAGTATTTTTGAACATAGACAGAAGTAACAAAAGTAAAAGAGAGATTTATATGAATAGATGCTATGGTGAAGCATAATTGAGATGAAGGTATTGTATATTTTGAGATGAGATTATGCTGGTGATTTGAGTTTTTTCCACTTACGATAGACATACACAATTAAAATATATAGACAACAGAATATTAGGCTAGTAAAGAACCAAAAATCTTGTTTATCTGATTTGCCATCATGAATGATGATAGTAGGTTGATTGACCAGATAAGTGATTTCCATACCTTTTCCCTCTCTTAAGATTTTTGCTTGCCAATCAGCTAAGAATGTGTGTTTTGTAATAAATACTTCTCCATTTGCCTGATAGATCAAATCAGCATAGTAACAATTTAATCTTTTCCATTTTCCACATTTCTCAACTTCAACTTTATTGGTATAAGCTAAGGTTTTTGTACTTGGTTCAATATAGAAACGTAAATAATTTGAGCCAGTGAATATGGCACCAAATATAGCTATGATAAGCCCCAATAGCACTATTATGACTTTATAACATTTCATAGGTATTAAAGTAGCTTAGTGATGATAAAAAAATGAGCCATTTAAAATAGCTCATTTTTCTTTTCTTATTTTAATTAAAGCACCATCGCAGCAATCCAACCAAAGATTAACAATGGAATATTATAGTGAATAAAGGTTGGTACCACAGAATCCCAAATATGATCGTGTTTCCCGTCCATATTTAAACCAGAAGTTGGACCTAAGGTTGAATCTGAAGCGGGAGAACCTGCGTCACCTAGTGCTGCGGATACACCAATAATTGAAGCAGTAGCTAAAGGCGAGAAACCAAAACTAATACAAATTGGCACATAAATAGAAGTAATAATTGGCACAGTTGAGAAAGAAGAACCAATGCCCATAGTGATAAATAACCCAATTAAGAGCATTAAAAAGACCGCTAAACCTTTATTATCTGGTCCAATAGTATTGCTAAAGGATTGAACAAGTTCAGTTACTCCACCTGTTTCGTTAATCACTTTGGCAAAGCCAGAAGCAGCAATCATTACAAAACCAATCATCGCCATTAAACGTAAGCCTTGTTGGAAAACATCATTGCTTTCTTTTAGTTTGAAAATCCCGCCTGCTGCAAAGATGATTAAACCGACTAAACCACCAACAATAGTTGATTCGGTGAAAAGTTGTAACGTAAAAGCAGCAATAATTGCAAAAACACTGATCCAAACGTGGAATGGCTTAATATTAGCAATACGTTGTTGTAAATCTTCAGATGTTGGTTCGTTAGTATGAACAATATATTCTCTTGGTTTACGATAACTAATAAATACTGCGGTTAATAAACCAATCACCATCCCAATAACAGGGATTAACATCGCTAATGAAACTTGAGCGGTAGAAGTTTGTAGCCCAAATTGTGCACCTGCTTCATTAATATTTTTTACTAATACGTTTTCAATAAAGATTTTTCCGAAACCGACAGGTAATAACATATAAGTTGCAGTTAAACCAAAAGTCAGTACGCAAGCTACGGCACGGCGGTCAATTTTAAGTTTATTGAGAATGCTAAGGAGTGGTGGTACGACAATAGGAATAAAAGCGATATGTACAGGAAGTAAGTTTTGTGAAGAAATCGCAAAAGCTAATAGAATCGCTAATAGAAAATATTTAAACCAAAAGAGGGTACGATTACTTGGCGTATGTCCTAAACGCATAATAACTTTATACGCAAGTAAATCAGTTACGCCAGATTTAGAAATTGCGATAGCAAATGCTCCCAATACGGCATAATTCATCGCGACAGAAGCGCCACCGCCTAAACCATCAGTGAAAACTGCGACAGTTTTATTGAGATCTAATCCACCAACTAATCCAGCAGTTAATGCCGAAATAATTAGCGCAATAACGACGTTGATGCGCATTAAACTCAGCGCAAGCAACACGAGAATTGAGATAACAACTTCGTTGCCAAATAACATAATGTTGTGTTCCTTAATGTTGTAATGAAAGAGTGGAAATCATCTATAAAAATTAAGAATTTGTCGAGCAATTTTTATCGTCTATTGCCAAGGGTGGAAACAGATTTGCTTGTTTTAGTTTATTGACCATTAAGCAGAATAATTCTGCGGTTTTTTTTGTATCGTATAACGCAGAATGTGCTTTGCTTGGTTCAAAGGGAATGCCGGCTGTATCGCAAGCGGTACGCAATACAGTTTGTCCAAACATAAATCCTGCTAATGTTGCAGTATCGAACGTAGCAAAAGGATGAAATGGATTGCGTTTAATTCCAGTACGATTGATTGCTGCCATCAAAAAGTTATAGTCAAACATCGCATTATGTGCAACTAAGATTGAACGTTTACATTCTGCGGCTTTTTGTCCACGACGTACCATTTGAAAAAATTCAGTTAGCGCAGTTAATTCATCAATGGCTTGACGTTCAGGATCGTGAGGATTGATACCATTAATCTTTAATGAATTAGGATCAATGTTGGCACCTTCAAAAAGTTGAATTTGAAAGTGACATTTTTCATCAGGCAATAAGATCCCCTGTTCGTCCATTTTCACAGTAACAGCTGCTAATTCTAACAAGCCATCTGTTTGATGATTTAAACCAGATGTTTCTACATCAATAATTACGGGAAAATAACCACGAAAACGGTGTTTAAGTAAATGGTAATTAATTACTTCAGTTTCTTGTTTAGTAGCTGGTTGGTTCACATTCAATCCCAAATGAAAGTTGTTCTAAAATAACTCACTCCTCAAAAAAGAGGAGTGAGCTGAAATATAAAAGAGTGTGTTATAAATGAAATTATTGACCTAAGCCATCTTTAGCACTTTTGTTTTCAATAAATTCAATTTTATAACCATCTGGATCTTCAATAAATGCAATAACAGTAGTACCACCTTTTACTGGACCTGGTTCACGGGTAACTTTTCCACCGGCAGCACGTACCGCATCACAGGTTGCATAAATATCATCTACACCGATAGCGATATGACCAAATGCACTACCTAAATCATATTCAGTTACACCCCAATTATAAGTGAGTTCAATTACAGCTGTTTTATCTTCATCATCATAACCAACAAAAGCGAGAGAATATTTGTACTCATGGTTTTCGCTACGGCGTAAAACACGCATTCCTAAAATTTCGGTATAGAATTTGATAGAACGTTCAAGATCACCAACACGTAACATAGTATGTAATAAACGCATATTTCCTCCAACGAAAAATGAAATTTAAAGAAAAAACCGATTGATTATGCCATAATACGTGACATAAATCACAAATTTTCTCAAGGTAATTTTATTATGTCAGATCATGATCAATCCAAAACAAAGGTAGCGGTGCTTTCATTATTGCCGATTGTTTTGCTTTTTGTTGCCGATTATTGGCTATTATTAGTAAAACCTTTTGGTGAATCGATCATTTCACATTTTGCTATTGCAGTATTAGTAGCACAGCTCATTTGCCAAGTGATATTTTTGCGCGGTGAAATTTGTAATGGACAGCGTAGTCGTTTAAGTCGTTGGAATCTTTATTTTCTTATATTTTGGTTAGGATGGTTATTAATAACTTGTTTTCAAATTAAGGTGTATTTACCAATTCGATTAGCTTATTGTTGTGGTGCAGGTTTAACTTTGACTACGTGGCAACAGCCAAAAGAAGAGCAATTAAGACGTGGTGTATTATGGCTTGGCGTAATTGTTGGCTGTATTGGATTATTACTAGCCGTCATTCCAGTATTTTTATTTCAAATGACGATCAGTCTAACTTTTAATCCATTATTACAAATGGTATTAGGGATTGGTTTAGCTTATTGGGGATTATTAGTTTCACGAAATCGCTTACATGGATTAATGGATTTATTACCTTATTTCGCATTAATTGGTCTAGTGGCGAGCAGTGTAATGGCTATGGTGAGCCTTGTGATTATGTATTTGGATCACCATACAATGGCTTGGGATCCTTTCCACCTCTCTTGTTATTTTATTGCTCATTTATTATTGCTTGCGATCTGGAGCTACCCAATCATTAAAAGAAAAAAAACTAATTATTGGTCATTGGTTTCTATTATTCTGTTAGCCGGCTTTTCACCTCTCTTACTCTTCTAAACTTTATCTTGATATGACTGATCCATCATTGTCGCAAGCCGCAAAATTTGAGAAACTGAACCACATAACTTGAGAAAAAAATTCTCGCATTATCTGAATTTAAACCTCATTTAAAAGCCATTTAAACAACCTATCTAATCTAAGATTTATAGACTAAATTATCTTCATATTTACCTGAATAGCTTGTCGATGTCTGCACAATTATGCGCTTGTAATCAATAAATGACTGCCAATTATCACCTTTTGTCGCAATTAACCAATCCACAAAGCGTACAAACTCGCTCTTTGTTGACGAAAAGAAAATGTAAGGCGGGCGCGTTAAGCGAATTAAATCTAAGAAATTAATTAAATCGAAGTAGCTATCTTGCTTATATGATTCTTGATGTGTACATAAATATGGCGGGTCAAGCACAAATATTGCCTTTTTATCCGCTGAAAATTTTGGCAGTAGTTCACTAAAACTCTCATTTACAACCTCAACCCCCTCTAAATAACCCTCCGCTTCATCATAGTCACTTTGTCGCACACAGTTATAAAAGCCGTGTCGATATAACTCTTTAACCGATTTAACCTGCTGTCCTGAAAATAGTAACCATGAGCATAAAATATGCGGGTCTTTGTAGCTATCAAATGACTCTATAGCATTAATTACTTTGTGGCGAGTGGCGATATCTAAGCGCTTTTGCCTCGGATAATTAACTAACAACTTACTTAATATTGCGCGCAAGCGATTAATGTCATCAATATGATTAAGTCGCTCAGCATAACCATCGAAATCATTATAGATAACTCGAGCTTTCTGCTTGAGTTGTTTAGCTGTATGACTTAATAGCCCACTGCCGCCAAACGCATCGACTACCGTCCAGTCCTCTCCATCATTAACAATAATGTCGTTTAAAACAGATTTAAATTGATTTAAAAACATACGCTTCTGCCCAATGAACGGCAGCGGCGCTTGTGTGAAATGTTTATTTGATTGAGTAGCCATAACATTTACCTCTGTTATGGCGTTCCGGCATTCTCGATGCTCCGACACTCAAGTTTGATTAATTTTTGTTACGATTAAATACATTTAACGTTTTACAACGAGTACATTTAATCTCTAAGTATTGATTATCTTTTGTGCGCGCTAGTAGCTTTTTACAGCACTTGCAACGAATTTCTTGTATTTCTTTTTGCATAGACTTTCTCACGTTTAGCGGTTTTGTTAAAATTCCGCCGTCTGGTCAGACAGGCGGTCTTGGGTCTATGCAGGTGCATCTGCTTAGGCTGTTGTTGTAGAGCTACATCTCTACAACATCGCCGCTTCTTCCAATAATTACCTACTAAATACTACATATTTGACCTCCTGAAAATTGTCGCCAGATGGCTTGGGCTAAAACGCCAACCTTCACAACCGTAGTTAATCGCCCTCGCACACCACTCACTACAAAAATATTTATCACGACGTTCTGGAATTAAAAAAATCAATCCTAAAGCGCCAAACCAGTCGTATTTGCGCCCTTTGGTAAGCTGATAAAAATAGACAATTTGTGATTCACTCACACCGCTAAGTAAAATTAAATCCCATTTTCCATCGTCTAGATTA